>JAJRSY010000163.1 GCA_024278565.1 Bacteroidota bacterium | reverse complement strand
GGGAAATTTTGTTTTTATTTTAGACAAAAAACCTGCCTCGCCGGCAGGCAGGTCTAAGCATAGCCTTAGTTACGGTTATATTTTTTAACGACAAATAAAGACAAAAGAACAAGTCAAAATGTATAGGTTATTTTGTAACAAGCCCTAAGTGAGCTGTTGCCGAAATATTAGGCACTAGGCCAATGTCTTTTTATTTCAACTTGAAAAACCACCTCCTTTGGGGGTGGTCATGCCCGCCTGCCGGACGGGCAGGTTCTTTTGGCTTTGCCTGAACCTGCAATTTGATTTAGGTTTTGTTTTTTCATTTTTTTTTGCAATCAATCGTTTGATCGGATTTAGCACTTGCCATCACCGCCCCTATGGGGGTAGCCTTAAAATCCATCTTCTAAGAGGGTGGATTTTTACTAAAACTTAGGTCCTGCCCTTCATGAAGGTATGATACCCATTATTGATCTACCATTAACAGTTGCGGCTGATTATCTTTTATTGGCTGCATTGATATATTTCTGCAAGGCCATGGTCATTGAGGGTATTTCAGGTGTGGGTACCGTTATATCGCAGTGAAGCCCCGCATTTGTGGCAGCATTTACGGTTGAGTTGCCAAAGACGGCGATTTTGGTGTTGTTCTGCTTGAAATCAGGAAAATTTTTCAACAATGATTCTATGCCCGAAGGGCTAAAGAAAACCAATATGTCATAGTACACATCGTTCAAATCAGAAAGATCACTGATAACGGTCTTGTAAAAGACACCCCTTGTCCATTGCAGTTTCAGTTTATTCAAAGTCTCGGGCACTATGGTTTTTAGGGTATCTGAAGAGGGTAGAAGAAATTTTTCGTTTTTGTGTTTTTTGAACAAAACCTCTAAATCGGTAAAATTCATTTTGCCAACATAGATTTTTCGTTTTCTATACACCACATATTTTTGAAGGTAGTAGGCCACTGCTTCTGACTGGCAAAAATATTTCATACTGGCCGGTACCTTAAAACGCATCTCTTCGGCGATTCTAAAAAAATGGTCTACTGCATTTCTGCTGGTAAGAATTATGGCGGTAAAATTTGTCAAGTCTATTTTTTGTAGGCGTACACCTTTGGCGCCAATACCTTCAATGTGAATGAAGGGTCTGAAATCGACTTTCACCTTTTCCTTGTCAATTAGCTTTGAATAAGGTGAATTTTCCATATTCGGTTCCGGTTGCGAGACCAAAATCGTTTTTATTTTCATAGGGTCGAATCGTTTAGATAACTACCAAGAATAACTAGGGGTGCAATTTCGAGTGCGCAAAGGTACAAAATAAAATAAATAAAGTTGCCAACAATGTACTTTTGGTGAGTTCTCAATAAAGTGGCCCAACCAATGCCATTTATGACAAGAATTAAGAAAAATGTCATGTAAATGATTATTTTAGAGTCCTTTAGTACATAGGCAAGAACAATATTGGCCAAAAACATGATGATTCCACTATGGTTGAGGTATGACGATTTTTTGAAAACAAGCTCACTTATGGTTTTATTGTTGCTAAAAATGAATCCGCTGCCCAGTTGCAAGAGGGTCTTGAACAGCAAAAACAAAGTTACTGCACCCAAAATAATTGGGTAAGCAAAAAGGCTGAGGCTATGGGTTTCGTTTGCGTACAGTATTTTCCATGAAAAAAATATAAATAGTGAAAAATTAATGGTCTGAAATATTGACAAAAAAAAGTGAAACCAATTTCCTAGTTTTTCTTTCTTATTGTAGATGTAAAGATATTTGTTGTTAATTGGTAGGGCTATGAAATTCATAAACCGATTGTAAAAAGTGATTTTAGCGATTGTCACCAATAGCAGACTTCCGAAAATCACTAGAGTGATCCAATCTATATTTTGTGCGTTTCTAAGAATGGGCTCCATTAGTCAAGTTTGATATTCGCGCCGTTAAGTCCATAATGTAAATCGTTTTCAGAAATACCGATTTTAAAGTAACCAGGATCTTTCATTTCAGTTTTCGGTAGTTTAAACGTAAAACTTGTTGTATCATTTGATTTTAAACTTGAAATCGTAGTATTTGTCGGAGAAGCTTTTAAGGGCTGTACATCACGCACCTCTTTATAGTTGTTTTTGTATGCAATTCCGAATTTGATTTTTTCAAGGGGTATATCAATGGGGTAGGGGTTGTAAACCTTAAATGACAGTTTTTGATTCAAATTGAAATCAACTTTTTCAGCATCGATAAAAATTCTTAATTTTCTAAACGATTCAAAATCATTAATAAATTTTCCGTAGTATATGCTGCCATCAGCCTTAGTGAAAGCAAGTTCTTTTTCGGGCAGGTATCTTGAGATATACAATACTTTTTTGTGCTGTACCTCTGATTCAGAATTATCAAGTGTATATTGGTTTTGTCTGTAGTTGATGTTGTTCAGTGAAAAAGATTTGTTTCCTGAGTAGAAGGCGTACATAGGGGCGTTGCGGTACGAATTTTCAAAAATAACAGGTAGGTCACCAGCAACTGAATTAATCTGTTCTACCCATTGCTTATTACCATGCGTTTCATAGAAAACGGGAAAAAGAGGCTTGTGCACGAGCCCGATTCGAAGAACCAGCAGTATCACAATGTTCACGACCCCCATTCGATAGATCCATTTTCTGGTATTTTTATTTTCGATTAGATGTTTGAATACGATTACAGCCATGGGAATGGAGACAATTATAATCCACTGGGTCTGTACCCTTCGATTGAAACTTGATATAAAAAAGAACAGTAATATACCATAGGTCAAAAACAACAATGCTCTTGTGAAGAGGTCACTTGGTTTGGTTTTAAAAAGTGCTTTATACACCCAAGGAAAAGTGAAGCCAAATATGGCTACAAGATTTACTAAAAAAACCAAGGTGAATTTATTGAAGTTATATGCGCTATTGGGGCGTTCTAAAAGATGGTACTTTATCGAAACAAAATCGTTCTCGTACAACCACAAAAAATGGGGGGTAAAACATACCAATGCAACTATAATGGACAGCCATGCATATTTGTTGGTCAATAACTTCAGATTTGACAACAGCACAAAAACAATAACCAGAACAGCATGGTATTTGCTGTACATCAGCGCTGCCATTACTATACCCATGACCAAGGCCAAAATAACCGATGGTGTTTCAATAAATTTTTTGTAGACCAAAAGAAAAAGTGCTGTAAAGAAGAGGAGTGGAGTGTCTGGCAAGGTAAAAAAACCGTAAGCATTCAATAGGGTCATTGAAAATACAAGTACGAAAAAATGGGTAACAAGATTTTTCTTTCTGTCATCATCCACAAGCATCCATAAAATAAAAGGTGTTACTACTGATAAAATAACGGTGACGAACCGCACACCCAGTTCACCATTAAAAAAAAAGCTACTTAGCTTAATCAACCAAGCTACCATTGGCGGATGGTCAAAATAACCCCAAGCGATATTTTGTGCATAGTACCAGTAATAGGCCTCATCGAAAATGAGCTCTGTAAAATAGGCCTGAATCAAGTTGGTGACCAAAATAGCACCCAAGAGGTACAGAAATAGCTTTGGTGTTTTTGACGACATTTCTAGAAGTTGATTCGGCAAAATTACAAATTCTACTGCATACCAATACGATTAAAAAAAACATAAATTGTATCATGTCGTTTTTAGACAGCCCCTAAAACACTATTTTTGCCCAAACCGAACACGTATACATGTCTGACAGTTTAGTCATCATACCAACCTACAATGAAATTGAGAACATTGAAGCGATCATAAGGGCTGTATTTGATCTGAGAACCGCTTATCATGTACTTATCGTAGATGATAATTCGCCCGATGGCACCTCTGCCGAGGTAATCAGGTTACAACAAGGGTTTTCTGGAAATTTGTTTCTGGAGACCAGAAAGGAAAAAGCTGGCTTAGGAACGGCATATATTCATGGGTTTAAGTGGGCCATAGCTAAAAAGTATGATTATATATTTGAGATGGATGCCGATTTTTCGCACAACCCTACTGATCTTGAACGGCTGCACAGGGTATGTAAGAACGGGGCAGATGTGGCCATAGGCTCACGGTATAAGAACGGGGTGAATGTGGTTGATTGGCCTTTGTACAGAGTGCTTCTTTCCTATGGGGCATCGTTCTATGTAAAGGTGATAACGGGTATGCGCATACATGACCCAACAGCAGGTTTTGTATGCTACAAACGCCATGTACTTGAGAACTTGGATCTCGATTCAATACGGTTTGTTGGCTATGCATTTCAAATAGAAATGAAGTTTAGGGCCTATCTCAAAAACTATAAGCTTGAAGAGGTCTCCATTATTTTTCGTGATCGGGTAAAGGGAAAGTCTAAAATGAGCTCTTCAATTATTGGAGAAGCAATTTTCGGTGTTATGAAAATGAAATTAAGAAGCTTGTTTTATAAAAAAAGATTCTAGAAATGGGTAATATAATTTTGAAAAATGTCAAGGTAGTCAACGAGAATATTGTTTTTGAAAGCGACGTATTGCTCGGTGATGGACTGATATTAAAAATCGATACCGATATTTCAGATTCCAATGCAAGGGTCATTGATGCAAAGGGCAAACATCTCTTACCTGGTGTAATCGACGATCAAGTGCACTTTAGAGAACCTGGCCTGACGCATAAGGGTAACATTGCTTCTGAGAGCAGGGCTGCCATTGCTGGTGGAATCACCACTTTTATGGAACAGCCAAACACTACCCCACAAACCACAACTATTGAAAAATTGGAAGAAAAATTCGCTATGGGCGCAACATCTTCCTATGCCAACTATTCGTTTTTGTTCGGGGGCACCAATGACAATCTAGAAGAAATAAGGCGATTGGACAAAAATGCCTGTTCAGGCGTGAAATTGTTTTTGGGGTCTTCTACCGGAAACATGTTGGTCGATGATGAGGTGGTGCTTGAAAAGATATTCAAAAGTACCGAAATGGTCATTTCAACCCATTGCGAAGATGAAGGCACCATAAAAAGAAACCTTGAAAAATACAAGGACCAGTACGGTGATGATATTCCTATAAAGTACCACCCATTGATCCGGAGTGCTGAGGCCTGTTATCTTTCTTCCTCAAAGGCCATAGATTTGGCAAAAAAGACCGGTGCCCGTTTGCATGTATTTCATTTATCGACTGGAAGGGAGATGGAGCTGTTCAGAAACGATATTCCGTTAGAACAGAAAAAAATCACCGCCGAAGTGTGTATTCACCATCTATGGTTTTCAGATGTCGATTATGATACCAAGGGCACACTGATCAAATGGAACCCGGCTGTAAAAACCGCTGCCGATAGGTCAATGTTATGGGAAGCTTTATTGGATGATCGTATTGATGTAATTGCTACCGACCATGCCCCGCACCTTTTAGAGGAGAAAAACAATGTGTATACAAAGGCTCCGTCAGGTGGCCCTTTGGTGCAGCATGCCTTATGTGCAATGCTTGAAAAATACCATGAGGGAGTGTTATCACTCGAAAAAATGGTAGAGAAGATGTGCCATAACCCAGCTAAGTTGTTTCAAATAAAAAAACGGGGGTTTATAAGAGAGGGCTATTTTGCCGATTTGGTTTTAGTCGATTTAAATGATCCATGGAAGGCGGGTGCCGATACAAATTTATATAAATGCGGATGGTCTCCCTTTGATGGGTATACATTCAGATCCAAAATATCACATACTTTTGTGAATGGGCATTTAGCTTATGAAAACGGAAGTATTTCAAATGAGCGACATGCCAAAAGGTTAACCTTTGATAGGTAAAGTAAACGACCTCGGGGAGGCCCACGAGGCATTAATAGGAGTTCACCCCTGCCTGCTGGACGGGCAGGTTTTATTTGACGCAAGCCCAGCTGCCGAACGGGTAGGCGTCGGAGTACCTACCCCGCTTTTTCAGCGGGGTTAAACCCCCGAAGTTTCGGGAGTGGGAATAAAAACTCAAGATGAGTTCAATTATGAGAAATGTATTTTGTTTATTGTTTTTTACTTGGTTCTTTTCCTGTGCCGAAAAATTGGTCGAGAAACCCGATAATCTTATTCCTAAAGAAAAAATGATCGAAATACTGAATGATATGGCCATTATCACTGCAGCTAAAAGCACCAATATTGCGATTTTGAGGAACAATAGTATCGAACCCATGCAGTTTATTTATGAAAAACATGGGGTAGATAGTGTTCAGTTTGTAGAAAGTGATTTTTATTATGCCTCATTGCCAATTGAGTACGAAGCTATTTATACAGCTGTAGAAGCTAGGCTTGAAAAAGAGAAAGAGCGAATCGACGAAGAAAAAAAGCGTAATGACAGTATTGAGAACGTGAAAAGGAAAGCCGCCCGTGATTTGAAAAAAATCAAGGATTCTCTTCCCTAAACCGCTTGCAAGAAAATTCAATGATATCGGCCAGCGGTTCAAACTCAAAACCCAATGCCCCTTTTATCTTATCGTTGGAATACTTTTGTGGGTGCCTCATCGAACGAATTGAGTCTTTGGTGATTTTACGACCTCGTTTTGTAACAAGGTTTACCATTGCGCCTGCAAACCTGCCGATTTCGAGTTGCCAAAATTTTAATTTTTTATGTGGAGGTCGTTTTCCCAATGCTGTTGTTAATTGGGTTAGAACCGCTTGAAAGCTCATGTTTTCGGCAACAGCGATAAAGCGTTCGTTTTCGATTTTCGAATCCATCAAGGCGACCATCATTTTTATTACATCATGTACGCTTATAAATCCGGTTCCGCCTGGGGGGTAGAATTTATATCCTTTATTTGCGGTAGTGAAAAGCGCCCCGCTTCCCGTGTTCCAAAAACCTGGTCCCACTATTACACCGGGGTTTACCATCACGACCGGCAGGCCTTCTTGTGAACCCCTCCAGGCCTCCATTTCCGCATCGTATTTTGATAGGGCATATACATTCGCTTCTTGAACGTTCCATTCATTTTCCTCTGTTGATAGGGCGTATGTCATATTTTTTCCGATGGTACCGATCGTACTTACATAGCACAATTTTTTTATCTTGTTCGCAATACAAAGGTTTACAATATTGGCCGTGCCCTCGACATTCGTTTTCATTAGAGATTCATAATCGTTGGGGTCGAACGATATAAGTGCCGCTGCATGGTATACGTGGCTTACATTTTCAAAAGCCCTTTCAAGTGCGGGTATGTTGTTCAGATCAGCTTCGACCCAATCAATTTGTTCAAAAAGTTCTGAGGTGTTTTTGTAATAGTTGAAAACCTTTTCAACACGCTTTAGATTGCTTTCCTTTCTGTGAATGGCTCTTACGGTCACTTTCTTTCTAAGTAAATACAGTAGTAAATGTGCGCCGACCAACCCAGTACCTCCCGTGACTAAGACCATGGTTCAAAGTTAGGGAATAGACTTGAATTATTTCCTTTAACTCTGAGGGTAAAAGCGTTGTATTTACTTTTATATTTGCAATGTTCAATACTAACTCGATTAAATCAAAACACAATGGCTTTAAGTTTTGTTGAAGAATTAAAATGGCGTGGTATGCTACATGATGCCATGCCGGGCACCGAAGAGCATTTGTCAAAAGGCATGCAATCAGCTTATGTCGGCATTGATCCAACGGCAGATTCACTTCATATTGGGCATTTGGTGAGTGTTATGATGTTGCGCCATTTTCAACAGGCGGGCCACAAACCTTTCGCATTGATTGGTGGTGCTACGGGTATGATCGGGGACCCTTCAGGTAAGTCGGCAGAACGAAATTTGATGGACGAACCTACCTTACGCCATAACCAAGAAGCCCTAAAGAACCAATTGTCACGTTTTCTCGATTTTAATGGTGCTAATGCTAATACAGCGGTTTTGGTGAACAATTATGATTGGATGAAGGATTTTTCTTTTTTAGATTTTATTCGAGATGTTGGTAAGCATATTACCGTAAATTATATGATGGCCAAGGATTCGGTCAAAAAAAGACTGTCTTCTGAGGCTAAGGAAGGAATGTCATTTACCGAGTTCACCTATCAATTGGTACAGGGTTATGATTTTCTATACCTCTACCAGAACCATAATTGCACGCTACAAATGGGCGGTAGCGACCAATGGGGAAACATTACCACAGGAACCGAACTTATCAGAAGAATAGGTGGTGGCAAAGGGTATGCCTTGACCTGCCCATTGATAACTAAGGCCGATGGCACTAAATTTGGTAAAACGGAAACCGGCAATGTTTGGTTGAGCGCTGAGCGAACATCACCGTACAAGTTTTATCAGTATTGGTTGAACACTTCAGATGCAGATGCCGAAAAGTACATCAAGATTTTTACGTTTCTGTCGAAAGAAAAGATTGGATCTTTGATTGCCGAACATGCAGAAGCACAACATTTACGTGTGTTGCAAAAAAGTCTTGCCGAAGAAATTACGGTAATGGTACATTCAAAAGATGATCTGAACAATGCCATTACCGCCAGTACTATTCTTTTTGGTAAATCTACTTCTGAAGATTTGAAAAAACTGGACGAAAAATTGTTTCTAGATGTCTTTGACGGCGTGCCTCAATCAGAAATTTCGAGGTCTGTATTGGAAAACGGACTCGATATGATCGCAGCCTTATCGGCTGAAACCGGGTTTCTTGCTTCCAATGGTGAGGCTCGCAGAGAGCTCAAGCAGAATTCTATTTCGGTAAACAAAGAAAAGGTGAAGGAAGACCATACCATTACGGTTTCTGACCTGATAAACGATAAGTTCGTATTGCTGCAAAGGGGCAAAAAGAATTATTTTGTTTTAGTGGTAAACTAAGCCCGCTAATTAGAACTCATCTTGAGTTTTTGTTTTGAACCGAACCCACGCCTGCCAGACGGGCAGGAATATCGGATTTTGTACCCTAGTGAAGGTGTTTTTTGGTAGCATAGCCATAGCTACGGTACTCGAAAAAAACAAAACCTGCCTGCCGGCTGGCAGGTGACCCTGTTTTGAAATATGTCGTTAGCCCCGAGACTTCGGGAGTTATAGCCTATTTTCCTGCCTGCCTGCAGGCAGGGGTGTAAAACGTAGGCAACCTCGATAGCTATCGGGGTTAAGCATAGCATCGCTACGGTTTATCCCGAATTCTCGGGATTAACGAAGTTATGCGCAAAAAGAGGCTATAAGAAAATAATCTAGATATTTCAAAACAGTCTCTAAGTTGGAACTTTTTTTGTTGACGATCCTGATATTGCCGATGATGGGATAACCTTGATCTATACTCATGACACATGAAAAATCGGAGAATTCAGGATGCGTATTTTAGTTTCTAACAAGGCAAAATTATTAAGCATAGCCGTAGCTACGGTTAATGATTTTAACGCCGTTAGAGGCAAAAAGACGCTTATAAAAATTCGGGTTTTCATGTGTCATGAGTATATACCAAGATTTAGAGACAATCTCAAAATAAAATGAAAATGGAAGGGTGCTACTAAATTGCCATTAGATTACACCCTCGAATATCTGAGTTGTCAAAACGTCCCAGTACTTCAAAGCTGCCATCTTTGCACATTTTTCCCAAATCTTGGGTAGCGATGAAAGAACAGGAATTCACATTGGCAAGATCGATTACGTTTAAACCACCTGTTTTGCCAATCGCTTGAAAACACAAAGGATCCTCAGTATCGCGCACCATTACTTTCATCCAATTAGGGGTTTTGAAGATTCCGTCGCCTTTTGAGTAGGCCTGTGAGAGCAATTCGGTCATTCCATATTCTGAATGGATTTTTGAAACCCCAAATCCGTTTTTTAGTTTTGAGTGCAGTTCTTCACGTATCAGTTCTTTTCTTCTACCCTTCATTCCGCCTGTTTCCATAATAATAGTGTTTTTCAGTTGCATTTGGGTATTCTCCACAAAATCCAATAGCGCAAAAGAAACTCCGATTAATAGGGTCTTTGTT
>JAJRSY010000162.1 GCA_024278565.1 Bacteroidota bacterium | reverse complement strand
TTGGTCTATTGTTTATCATATTACAACTCACGAAAGTGGGGATGATTTTGGGTAAACAACAGGAGTGTTAAAACTTCGACCAAGAAGAGCCGTATGAATCGAGAGGTTCACGTACGGTTCCCTGCCTTGCCGGCAGGCAGATGTGAGAGGTTTAGGGGTGAAATTCCCCTTTACCTACTCGACTTTTCGTTCCGTTTCAAACAATTTTTATCTTAAAATTCTTGCTTTCCAATAAATTAACCGAACAGATATTCGTCATTATTCGATTAATTGTCTTCATTTCATTTTTTTTCAAACTCGGGATTTGTGTCAATAATCATAGCATTTATAAGTTCCTTTTCAGTATGAATTTGAAATTCGGTTTCTATAAAGTCAAACATTCCTGATGTTACTTCAAATGAAAAAGTTTCTCCCTTTTTAATATTCCTTTCTAAAACACGTTTTCGTCTTATCGAGTGGTGGGCTTTTATGTAATGTAATTGTGTTGGTATATTTTGGTCTTTGGCTAAAGATTTAAACAATTCCCTTTTTGCCAATTTCATAAAGCCAAGGTCTAGAATTACTACAGAACCACACTTTGATATTTTTTCTGAAGTTGACCAAATCTGTTTTTCACATCTTTCAACTCTTTCCATTATCCACCTTAAATTCATAGATTTAGGTAAGGGCTTGTTACAAAATAAAGTGTACAGAATTGGCGACGTTGTTTTGTGCAGCAACAAGGCACGACATAGCGAAAGCTATGGGCGAGGTGGAGTAATGGCAAAGGGATAGCCATAGCTAAAACGAGGCTTTTTAACGAAGTTAGTGTGCAAAAGAACAAGACAAAATGTATAGGTTATTTTGTAACAAGCCCTAAGTCTTCTCCGTATAATTTCCACATCCAATCATCAATTGATAAATGAACTCCATTTGTTTCTTTCGATAATTTGTAACTAATCAGTCTCAAAAATAATGGATTAAGATTTGGATCCTAATGAAGAATGTCGGATCTTTCGGGAAATCGATTTTCTTGACAGAAAGAGAACTCATATTACAGTTGAAGAAACAGGTTGGCGAGCTGATCAAAGAGAACGAACGCCTTCGTGAGTGTCTGTCCAAGTACGAACATCCCAAGAACAGCAGCAACAGTTCGATTGCACCGTCCAAGGACGAAAACCGCCCAAAGAAGAACCAAAGCCTGCGCAGATCCACAGGCAAGAAGGTCGGAGGACGGCCTGGTCGCAAAGGAAATACGCTAAAAATGACAGATATGCCCGATGTGACAGTGGACTCGATTCCCGAAAATTGTCGCGGTTGTGGGCTATCCTTGAGCGGGATGCCCTCGCTCAAAGAGGGTGTGCGTCAGCGGGTGGACACCCCCCCGATCAAGGCCGTTTGGACAGAGTACCGCACCTACAGCAAGCAATACACCTGTGGCTGCCGCACGGTGGGGCATTTTACGGCACTTGAATTACCTGAATGGAAGATACGGGAACATCAAATGGGGGCACCGTCTGAGAACGCTGTTTTATGATGCCATGGAGATTAAAAAGGATTGGGGTGTCAAAAAGATAACCACTCAAAGAGACAGGATCCTGCAGCGTTTGGAAAAACTATTGGACAGACCTCCCGACAAAAAATACAAGGAACCGCACACCTTCTACAAACGTATTTGCAGGGAGAAGCAGCATCTGTTCACCTTTCTTTTCATCAAGGAAGTCTCTCCGGACAACAACGCATCGGAAAGGGCCATCAGGAACGTGAAGGTGAAACAGAAAACCTGCCTGCCGGCAGGCAGGTATCCGGCCAGTTCAAAACAGACAGAGCGGCACAGAACTTCGCAAAGATCAGGTCGGTCATCCATACCACCATAAAAAACGGCATGAACGCACTGGAGGCCCTGACGCTTATTGCCAGATTACAACCTCAAGAGGCAAACTGATTAGTTACAAAATCTCTTTTAAAAAGAAACGGACAAATTTTGTTGGACTCAAGTGATATTATCTATATGTTCGACGAAGATGATGATGGGGGGGCGATGGATGCCCGACACTGAAAATTACTACGGTGAGGTGGAATTCACTATGCAGTACAAGAGAGAAAAAAGCAATCTCTTTTCATGGCTGTACATTGATTTCAACTCCTTGAAACGCGCTGCAACAGCGAATAATCTAAGTTGTGAACTTGTATGCGAAGGTGAACATTACGACTATTTGGCCAGATTGACCCCTTAAAAATACAAAAATGCTTTTTTTTTACGTTATTCTAACGTAAGCAGGCTATTTTTGGCTGTGGATAAAACTTGATTATAGATGAAAGATTTTCGTGCTTTACTTGCATTGTGTTGTTTGGCCCTGTTCTTGGGCTGCTCAAAGAGTTCAGATGACACACCAACCAAACCCATTGATAAGTCGGCGAACCTTTTGGGTACCGGAGACTCGGCCAATGATATTCTCTCTAATGACAAGTTTACCAATATTAAAGTTGAAATAGCGTATGTAACAGGTTTCAAGCCCAGCCAACAAGCCGTTCAAGATTTTGTTGATTACCTACGAAACAGCACCTTTAAACAAACCATTGAAATTGTTTATAAAGAGTTGCCCTCACCAAATGAAGTAGACCTTACCCTTGATGAAATTGATGAACTTGAGCAAACAAACAGAACTATTTATAACGACGGGGAAACCTTGGCCATTTACATCTATTTCGCCGATGCCCCGGCAGAGGACGACGATGAGGAAGAAGGCTTGGTTACTTTAGGTGCAGTTTTCAGAAATACATCAATGATCATTCACGAAGTGACCGTTCGAAAACTGGCCAATCTAAGCAGTTCTATTTCTATCGCCGATGTAGAGACGGCAACCCTTAACCATGAATTCGGCCATTTGTTCGGGTTGGTGAACTTGGGTACAGATATGGTAAACCAGCACGAAGATCCAGAAGCGGAAAGCCATTGCAATGTTGAAGGTTGTTTGATGCGCGCCGAACTGCAATTTGTCGGGTCTGGTAAATCAACAGCTGCACCAACCAATAAAAACACCTTTGACAAGAACTTAAGGCCGGCCTGCTCGTTAAGCGGCAAGAGCTTAATTAAAATACTGAACCATCAAACTTCAAAGGGCTTGGCAAACACACCAGGACTGGGCTCAGAATGTATTTTGGATCTACAGGCCAATGGGGGAAGATAAAAAACCCAATCATGCCGGAACAAATAAAAAAAGGGAAATTCCAAACAATCCTTATGGAATATTCAAATACTTATGCGTCTGTAACGACACCTTCCATTTGGGGTTTTTGAGAACATGGTCCACTATCATGATATTGATTTTCTCACGAACGCTCCACTCGGGCTGAAGGTATAAAATGCAATTTTTATTGACCTTCGCAGCTTGTTGCTCGGCAAAAACCAGATCGTGTTTGTTGTAAACGATAATTTTCAGTTCATGGGCCGCACCGTATATCTTTCCAACAGGGGGTTTGTTCTTTTTGGGTGACAGGCAGATCCAGTCCCAAATTCCGGTCAAAGGGTATGCCCCTGAGGTCTCAATATGCGTCTGAAGGCTTTTTACTTTCAGGGCCTTGGTCAGGGGATCCATATTCCAGGTTAGGGGTTCGCCACCGGTTACGATAATCGTATCTGAATATTTAGCAGCATTCGAAACAATATGTTCTATGGATGTAGGCGGGTGCAGATCGGCATTCCAACTTTCTTTTACATCACACCAATGACAGCCTACATCACAGCCGCCCACACGAATAAAATAAGAGGCAGTACCCTTATGAAAACCCTCGCCCTGTATGGTATAAAACTCTTCCATCAACGGAAGCATCAAACCCTTGTCTACCAATGCTAAAACATCGTCGTTGACCATTTGACAAAGATAGGCGATGCGAAAACCAAATTCTTAATTATGAAGGCTTGATTTGAAATAAAGCGATAGACCAACTAACAGGGCTCCTCTAATAACTCCATTTTGTTTCCCAACGCAGGTTCTTTTACCCTTTTTCTTCGTTAATTCCGAGGGTTCAGGATAAACCGTAGCCAAGGCTATGCTTGAAAATTTTGCCTTGACAAAGAAAAAACACCTGCGTTGATATTCCAAAAGCAATTATTTGAGACACCCTGTACATTGAATTTTTTGTCCCTATTTGAACCAAATGCCTTCAATTCGTGAATTTTACTTTATTTTTATGCCAAACAAAACCAAATGAGTGCCAAAGACCAATTTTTTTCGCATATAGAAAAAGGCTATACCACAAAAGGTGATTTTATTATCATAGGGGCGGCCATGCTAGACGGCGAAACTGTCACCGATGCCTATGTAAAAATCCCGTTAAAGACTTTGAACCGTCACGGACTCATTTCCGGAGCCACAGGAACCGGAAAAACCAAAACCCTTCAGGTATTTGCCGAAAATTTATCAGAAAAAGGGATTCCTGTTTTACTGATGGATTTAAAAGGTGATTTAAGTGGCATTGCAGAGCCAAGTCCGGGGCATGCAAAAATCGACGAACGCCATCAAAAAATAGGGCTTCCGTTTGAAGCAAAAGGTTTTCCCGTAGAGATTTTATCCCTTTCAGACCAAAATGGGGTAAAGCTCAGGGCCACCGTTTCTGAATTCGGACCCACGCTCTTGTCCCGAATTTTAGACCTGACCACAACACAAGAGGGTATCGTTGCAGTGGTCTTTAAATACTGCGACGACCATAAATTACCCCTATTAGATCTTAAAGATTTCAAAAAAGTACTCCAATACGCCACAAATGTTGGTAAGTCCGAATTCACCCAGAACTACGGGCGTATCTCAACAAGCTCTACAGGTACCATCTTACGAAAAATCATTGAATTGGAACAGCAGGGAGCGGATCTCTTTTTCGGCGAAAAATCTTTTGAGGTCGACGACTTGACACGAATCGATGAAAACGGAAAAGGGTATATCAACATTATACGCTTGACCGATATTCAAGACCGCCATAAATTGTTCTCTACCTTTATGTTGAGCCTATTGGCAGAAATTTATTCCACCTTTCCTGAACAAGGTGATAGCGACAAGCCAGAGTTGGTGCTTTTTATCGATGAGGCGCACCTTATTTTTAAAGAGGCCTCAAAAGCATTGTTGAATCAAATAGAAAGCATTGTGAAATTGATTCGTTCAAAGGGCATTGGCCTCTATTTCGTGACCCAAAACCCTACCGATGTACCCAACGACGTTTTGGCACAATTAGGGTTAAAAGTACAGCACGCCCTCAGGGCTTTTACGGCACGTGACCGAAAGGCAATCAAATTGACCGCAGAAAACTATCCTGAATCGGAATACTACAATACCAAAGAAGTGTTGACCTCATTGGGTATCGGCGAAGCCCTTATTTCTGCCCTAGATGAAAAAGGAAGGCCAACCCCCTTGGCAGCTACCCTGCTCAGAGCGCCCATGAGCAGAATGGATGTGCTTACCGATAAAGAACTGAAATCAGTCATTGACAATTCAAAACTGGTCAAAAAATACAATGAAACGATCGATCGAGAAAGTGCCTATGAAATTTTGAACGAAAAAATCGAAAAGGCAGAAAAGGTCGCTGAAAAAGAAAAACCAAGAAGTCGAAGAGGTTCTGGCAGAAGAAGCTCTCGTCAAAACCCCGTTTTAAAGGTATTGACCAGTGCCACGTTTATTCGTGGGGTACTGGGGGTATTGAAAAAAGTATTGCGATAACAGCCCATGAAAAAAATAATTATACTTGTGCTCTTTTGTTCGGTCGGTCTTTTGGTTCATTGCAAAAAAGAAAAAGACACCTCATATTTAATAACCAAGACCCGTATTGGCAAA
Source organism: Bacteroidota bacterium (assembly GCA_024278565.1). GTDB lineage: Bacteria > Bacteroidota > Bacteroidia > Flavobacteriales > Flavobacteriaceae > Maribacter_C. The sequence continues at coordinate 2,335 of JAJRSY010000162.1, read as the reverse complement.
CTTGACAAATCAAGCCTTGTCCGAGATCTTGAAGTTATCTTTGATCAAGATTCAATCGTAAAAGACACCACTAAACTGGCCATAGGTTTTGGGGCAAAAAAAATTCAGATTTTTGAAAAGGGAGGAAACCATTTGTTAACCTTAACACCCACTTCAGACAGTATACCCACCATAGGCAACATTCACGTATACGAACCCCGATTTCAAACCGAAAAAGGAATTGGCCCGAACAGTACATTTAAAGAAATCAAAGACCAGTACACCATTGGCAAAGTGGTTACCTCTATGAACAACATAGTAGTATTCATTAAAAATAGTGATATGTACTTCACGATCAGTAAAAAAGAGCTTCCCTCAAGTCTGCGTTATGCCTCAAGCGTCAATATTGAAGCTGTACAAATACCCGATGGGGCGAAAATCAAGTATATGATGATTGGTTGGGATTAAATTAGTTTAGAGGTTTAAAATAGTTGAGGAGTTTATTCCTGACATAGCTAAACCCTTTAAACTCATAAACTTTTCAAAACAAAGTGCTTGAAAATCAGTTTAAAAGTTTAAAGTAGCTTATTGTGCCGTCACTTTATTAACCAGCCACCACCTTTTCTTTATTGAACTTCTTTCTACTTTTCAAAATCGTAACGCTATAAACGGTTACCCATTCGGTAAGATCCAATAATCGCTGTAGGTACGAATGTCCAAAATCGGTCAATTGGTACTCTACCCTGATAGGTACTTCAGAATACATCTTGCGCGACAGGTACCCATCAGCCTCTAAGGTCTTTAAACGTTCACTGAGTACCTTGCTTGAAATACCATAAACATACTTTTTTAATTTATTGAATCGAAGCACCGGAAAATACCCTAGGTACAAAACAATCAGAATGCTCCACTTATCAGAGGCCAAAGCCATCACATCACGTATGGGACACTGTTCGGGCTCGTTTCTAAAATCAATATGCCCGAACATTTTTTTGATTTTTTTTGCAACCCTAAGCTTCTGATTATCAGTAATAGTTTCTATTTGCATACCTAATGCTATTTTTGACACCTCTTTCAATTTAGTAAAAGATTGTGTATTTTTGGTTATAAATAAATACTAAGTTACTAAATGTAATTTACTTTTCAAAACATGAAAAACCTAATCAACACGATAGTTCCAAAAGTCTATGGATTCTACTTCAATGCCATCGCTCTGTTTTCAAAGAAGGTTGCTGCTAAAAAGGCTTTCGATGCGTTCTGTGCCGTACGTAAAAGAAAACTGTTTCCGAACCAAAAAGAGTATTTGGATCGAGTGAAAAACGAGGTACATACCATAGGTACACATCGCATACAATCATATCATTGGCAGGGTATCAAAGAGACCGTTCTATTGGTACACGGCTGGGAAAGCAATACGTTTCGGTGGCGTAACCTCATTAAAAAATTGACCAAGGCCGACTTTAATATCATTGCCTTTGATGCACCTGGTCATGGCCACTCTTCAGGCAGCTACCTCAATGTTCCGCTATACGCCGAATCTTTACAATACATGATCGAATCATACAAACCTAAATTGCTAGTAGGGCATTCGGTGGGCGGCATGACCATTCTCTACCATCAACACGCCTATGCGAAATCAGGTATTGAAAAAATAGTCACTATTGGCGCACCCTCTGAATTTTATGAAATAATGGATCATTACCAGCATTTATTACAACTCAGTACACGGGTAATGAAAGCTCTTGACACCTATATCAAGGGTCGGTTCGGTTTTCATATCCATGATTTCTCAACTTCTGAATTCGCCAGATCAAACGCTTCCCTAGGACTTCTATTTCATGATCGATTGGATACCATAGCACCCTATCACGCTTCAGAAAAAGTACATACAAATTGGAAAAACAGCATCTTGGTTTCAACCGAAGGCCTGGGGCATTCCATGCACCAAGATGACATCAACGAGCAGATAAAGGATTTTTTAGATAGGGGTCGGTTATTTATGAAGTAACCCACTATTTATTGTGACCACGAAGTGGGTTTTCGATTCCATCTGTGGTTCTTTAATTCTTGCAACAATTCTTTTGACAGGCCTTTACCATCACTAGTGGCCGTATTGGCCAAAACATTTCTTTGTTTACGCATGCCGGAAATTACCGTACCTACCACTTTGTTCTCTAGAAGGTTCTACCACTAATTTAGTGGAAGATTCAGATCAGTTTAAAATGAATGAATGAATGTTAAAAATGCTTTAATGAGAGAATAGAACAGATATAATTATTTGCATATCAACACATTACATGTTTTTTTATTCAATCATTGATTCATTATATCATTTTCATGTTGTTTTTTAAGATTA
>JAJRSY010000161.1 GCA_024278565.1 Bacteroidota bacterium | reverse complement strand
TGAAAAGGCAAATGCTCCTGCATCCCCTCATTTCTCGCAACGGTCAATGGATACCCGCATTCGAGGACAATGACCTATCTTTACCCATAAGGGGCATTGCCCCAACCACAGGGCCACGTCTCCCAACACAGGTTAAAGCGAATGCGGTAAAGGCTAGCGTACCAATCACAGGAGAACTCCAAAAAGCCCTCTTGCGAATGGCACTCGCCTTAACCATTGACCGTTACGTTCAGCAAAAAAATAAAAAAATTCTTGAAACCGACTATCCCCGAGGAAAGCCATCGGATAATTATTGGAGACTTTTTTATGGAAATCAACCCTAATCAAGAGTTGATCGAATTTTCAGATAATTGGAGTAATAAAATCAGAGGTGTAACAGCAATGGAACACAACATTTAATGCAATTGCAAGAAAACAAAAATGAAATTAGAAGACGAAATATTAAATCAATTCATTGGCCCTGATAATTCCAATAGAAAACAAGTTGAAAAGCTCATTAAAAATGTAACATCACAACTTTTAGATTTTTTATCCAATGCCGAACAAAAACCTACATACCCAACATTCAAACAACTGGATTGCCCTCATTTTCAAATTCAAGAAAAGCCACTGTCAGAAAGCAAAATACATTCCAATTTACAGGAATTGTACGATTTAAGTATGAATTCCGCTAACCCAAATTATATTGGACATATGGATAGTATGCCAACACTTTGGTCTGTAATTGGGGATTATATCGCATCAGCGATAAATAATAATTTATTGAGTTTAGAAATGTCACCTTTTCTAACGCAATTAGAATATTCTTTGACCAAACAATTTGCAAGGCTTTTCGGACTACCCGAAGCATCAGGTGGTGTGATGTTGAGTGGTGGTACATTGTCAAACATTCAAGCCTTACTTGTAGCAAGAAACATAAAACTCGGTATTAAAAACGGGAATGTTTTTTCTTTAAAAAAAGAACCTGTGATCTTCACTTCTGAGCATTCACACTCTTCAATTCAAAAAACTGGAATGATGATTGGAATTGGAGTAGAGAATGTAATTAAAATAAAAACAGATGAAAATTCAAAAATTGATTGTAATGACCTAAATGCCCAAATTGAAGAACAATTAAGATTGGGAAAACAGCCTTTTGCAATTGTTGCCACAGCAGGAACAACGGTTTCGGGCAACATTGACCCACTAAAAGATATTTCAAAAATAGCTGAACAAAATAATTTATGGCTGCACGTAGATGCAATTTATGGAGGTGCGGTAATATTTTCAAAAAAACACAAACATCTAATTACTGGAATTGAACAGGCTGATTCTATTTCATTCAATCCTCAAAAGTGGTTGTACATATCAAAGACCTCCTCTATGGTTTTATTTAGAGATTTCAATAAAATGATAGACAGTTTTAGAATTTCCGCACCATATATGAAAGAACAAAATGCTTATGTCAATTTAGGGGAAATCAATATCCAAGGAACTAAATATGCTGAAATACTTAAGCTTTGGTTATCCTTACAAGGTTTAGGCAAAAGCGGGTACGGCAAGTTAATAGAATATAGTTTTCATTTAACAAAAATATTTAAAACAGAAATCAGTAAAAGACCTTTCTTAAAACTTGTATGCAAAACTGAAATGAATATTTTATGTTTTAGGGGAGAGCCAAATTATCTTGCCCTTGAAAAATTTGATACATGGAATGAAAACTTACAACTTTATCTACTTAGCCAGACAGACTTTTTTTTATCATTGCCTAAGTATAAAAACAATCTTTGGTTAAGGGCTGTACTGCTAAATCCTTTTTTGACAAGTAAGCACATAAAGAATCTGTTTACACATATTGACTATTACGAAAACACTAATAAAAACAGATAAAACCGCATAAAATATTAGCGACTATAATTAATACGAGGTTTGGTGCTTGACCCAAAGTGAACCATAGTCAAGACCAATGGGGCAACCTGAGCGAATGGGTTCCAAATTGTTTTTACAAAAAACCCTGTATCGCCAAATCATAGCTCTGCAACCCAAAACCAAGGATCACCCCTTTGGCCGCGGCTGATATAAAAGATATATGCCTGAACTCTTCACGTTTGTGGGTATTCGAAATGTGCACCTCAACAACAGCTGTTTCAATCGCTTTCACGGCATCACCAATACCTATAGAGGTATGCGTAAAAGCAGCTGCATTTAAGATTATTCCATCATAAGAAAAACCGACTTCCTGAATTTTATTGATGATCTCGCCTTCGATATTAGATTGATAGTACTCCAATTCCACACCCTTGAACTTTGATTGTAGATCTGCAAAATAATCTTCAAAAGTCTTGTTGCCATAGACTTCTGGCTCTCGTTTTCCCAAGAGGTTTAGATTGGGCCCGTTTATGATTATTAGCTTCATGTTTAAAAATTTGGTTTAGACGTTTAATCAGTTTAGATGTTTGGTTTAGACATTTTAACACGGTTAAGTTAAACCCCTAAACTTATTTCATAGTATAAAAATAAGATTTTTTTTAAACGAGTTCAACATAGATGTACGACAAATTTCCCTTTTTGTTCAATAGAAGACCATTTTACCGGACTGTCCTCCCCCGACCTCTCCAGAGGGAGGGGGCAGATCCTGCAAAAGCCGGGGGTTCATAGGTGTCGAGAAACGGCCCCCTCCCTTCGGGGGAGGGTTAGCCTGCCTGCCGGACAGGCAGGGGTGGGGACGGCTCCAAAGTGAAACTGTCCAGATCTGTTCGGTTTAGGGAAATTTGTCGGGCACCCGTTCAACATTTAGAAAAAGCAAATAGCCGCTATGGCGCGGCTATTTGAAAAACATTGTCAATAATTTCCTAAAAGAAGTAACTGCCCCCTATTTGAAGCAGTCCGTTTTTTATACTTGTATTTTCAACAACCCTGGTAAAGCCCATATTAAACCGCAATTGAAAATAAAGATTTTCATTGAGTCGATAGCCCCCACCAAAATTCAAACCTATATTAAATTTATTGGTATCCAAAGCTGAGATATTATCATCCCAGTTGTCGGCTATCAAAAAGCTGATCTGCGGTCCAAATTCAACTGCAATCTCATCTGTGATATGATACTTGCCCATTAATGGTAAATGCAAATATGTCAAGTTAAGATTTCTAGGGCCCAAATCGGCACCTTGAAACGATACCATTATTTCGGGCTGCAAATAAAAATCGTCCATAAAAGCTGGTATTTCCGCCAATGCGCCAACATAGACTCCAATAGTCGGGGTGATGTTCGTATAGCCATTACCGATAAATGTTGAAGCGTTCAAACCTGCCTTGACACCAAAACCAATGTCACCGCCTATACCACTATTCGTCGAACTCGTACCTTGCAACACGGTTTGAGCCTTTATCTGTGGCAAAAGAACCAACGCAAACAATAAACTGAACACTATTCTTCTCATGATTTTGGGGTTTTAGGATTCTTCACCAAAGATATAAAACTTTGACAGAGAAAATGTGATTAAAATGACGATTTTAGGTGAAATACACATTGACAGAAACTTTCACCCAGCTCATAGAAAGAAGTTTTTTTGCCCGTAAGCAAGTAAATGTATACCTATTCTGAAGTATCTTTAAGCCCATGAAATGGAAACAGGCACAACAAGATTACCAGCACTACCTTAAAATAGAACGTGGCCTGGCTCAAAATTCCATCAACAACTATACCTTGGATGTAGAGAAACTTATCCTATTTTTACAACAGAATGACCTAAATAATGGTCCGGTCCAAATACAAAAAGAAACGGTACAACAGTTCATTTACGAGATTGCAAAAAAGGTAAACCAGAGGTCACAGGCACGAATTATATCAGGACTCAAAAGTTTCTTCAATTATCTGATTTTTGAGGATTATCGAACCGACAACCCTATGGATCTGATCGAGTCGCCAAAAATTGGCCGAAAATTACCCGATACCCTTTCAGAAGCTGAGATCAATAATCTCATTCATGCCATTGATCTCTCTAAACCCGAAGGCGAACGAAACCGTGCTATGCTCGAAACCCTTTATGGCTGTGGCCTAAGAGTCTCTGAACTTGTCAATCTACAGATTTCAGACCTCTATTTTGAAGAAGATTTCATAAAAGTGACCGGTAAGGGAGACAAACAACGTTTTGTGCCCATCAGCGAAATCAACAAGAAATATATTACCATCTATAGAAAAGAGGTCAGAATACATCAAAACGTACAAAAAGGGTCTGACGACATCCTTTTTTGAATCGCAGGGGAAAACAACTGACACGTGCCATGATCTTTACCATCATAAAACAATTGGCAGAAAAAATAGGTTTAAAAAAAAGTATCAGTCCGCATACCTTTCGCCATTCCTTCGCAACGCATTTGCTGGAAAACGGGGCCGACCTTAGAGCCATTCAGCAAATGTTGGGCCATGAAAGCATCACCACCACCGAGGTATATGTTCATGTAGACCGTACACATTTGACAGCGGTATTGAACAAATTTCATCCCAGAAAATGAAGGATACCCGTATAGAACTCGTCTTGAGTTTCAAAAATTGGTTTCAAATTTGTCTTTTTCTTGGCGCATAGCAGGGCTATGAGCCGCAAAAAAGCCTTCATTTGGTCACAAAACCCTTAATTCCTGCCCGTCCGGCGGGTTCGCTTGAACCTTAAAACTCAAGACGAGTTCATAATATTGCACCAACGCAATCGTTATAGTGTTTTTTCTTCATTTTTCAACAATACTTAATCAAGGAGATCATCTATAATTTAGCACTTCGAAGTACCAATACTGTTTATGAAACATCCATAGCAAGGATTTTGACACCCAAGGAAATGACTTTAAAAGCCATTGTCAGAGAACATATAATATAGTAAATTTGAAATCATAGTAGCATAAACCTGCTGGCAGGCAAGTCAAAAGATTAATTTTTACTGGAGGTTGAAACATCTTAGGCCTGAGCCATTTAGAAACCCCGATTATGAAATTGACAACAAACGTTAAGCGCCCAAGAGTATTGCCAATCGGGGATTTATATCAAGGAGGGAGCATGAACATGAAAATTTGATTTTCTTAACGTATTTGCTATTATACTCATGACACATGAAAACCCGAAGTTTTACCTGCCTGTCCGGCAGGCAGGTAAGCGTCTTTTTGCCTCTAACGGCGTTAAAATTATTAACCGTAGCTACCGCTATGCTT
>JAJRSY010000160.1 GCA_024278565.1 Bacteroidota bacterium | reverse complement strand
TTTGTACTGTCAACCACAACCACCTCAGCCCCCCCCAATTGATTGATAAGAGCGACCCCACCATCTACACCCATAATAAAAACCGCGGTTGCCAAAGCATCGCAAAGTTCCGCACTCTTTGCCAAAACAGTAACACTACTGATCCCCGATGTAGGGTAACCGGTTCTCGGGTCAATAATATGAGAATAGTTCTTGCCGTCAAAGGTCACGTATTTTTCATAATTGCCCGAAGTGGCGACCGAAGATTCCACAACCGGTAGCCATGACAGAATTTTGTTTTTATTCTTGGGATCGGCGATACCAATCAGCCATTTTTCACCACTGGCCTTAGTGCCCCATGTGGTAAGGTCTCCCCCAGCATTGATGATTCCGGCAATTACTTGTTTTGAAACCAAGAATTCTTTCGCCTTATCTGCCGCAAAACCCTTACCTATTGCCCCAAAAGAAATTTTCATTCCCTTTTTCTTCAAAAAAACGGTTTGGTGCGCCCTGTCCAAAATAATCTTATCGTACCCAATATTTTCTACCGATCTTTCCATTTCGGTCTTATTGGGCTTGTATTTCATGGTTCCATCAAACTTCCACACCTTATCCAACCCAGCAATAGAAATATCAAAAGCACCATCGGTAAGTTCAGAAACCTGTATTGATCGTTCGATCAGCTCAAATAGTTCAAGGCTTGTTTTAACGGGTTTTATTCCAGCATTCTTGTTGATGAGGGAGGTTTCAGATTCCTCATCCCAAGATGATATCATTTTTTCGATACGTTTGATCTCGGCAGCGGCTTCCTCAATATTTATATACCCCAATTCCTCATTTAATACCACAACGGTGATATCAAAAGAGCTTCCCATTAATTCAAGGGTCTTTTTAACCGTAATATACTTACGCTCTTGGGCATAACCGGTCAAGGTCAGAAAACCAAAAAAAATAGAAATCAACATTTTCACTTTATCAGCGAGCTTAAAAGTGAAATATATGCTTCGGGAGGCAATTTTTTATAACCGGTCGTACCCAATATTTTTTGTTGGGGGCTCAAAACCACTACAAGCGGAAAGTATCCCTTTGCATTGAACTTATCTGCCAAAGCATTGTTCTGGGCGATAAGATCATCAGACAGTTTATTCGCTTTTTTTCTGGGAAAATCTGCCCTATATAGTATGTAGTTGTCCTTAGAGAAGGCTATAAACTCTTTTGATTGCCAGATGGTCTTATCTAACTTTATACATGGGGCGCACCAATCAGAACCAGAGAACACCAAAATAATAGGCTTGTCCTCTTCTTTCGAACAGGTCAACGCTTCTTTATAGCTGGGTTTCCAATCTTGTGAAAAAACCGTGGCGGACAAAAAAAACAACAGTATGACAACCTCTTTTTTCAATACAGGATATTTGGATTTAGGGAAATAACTATTCGAAAACACGTAGTACATCACCATTAAGTTCAGTCTTGTATACTTTTATAGGTTTTGCCGGGTTGCTGTCAACTTGGTTCAATGGCGCACCGTCCAAGTCGAATTTCGAGCCATGCACATCACAATAAAAAATACCCCCATCGTTTTTCACAAAACGAACCTGGTCGTACGCTTGATGGCTACAAATTTGCGTGACAGCGATAAAATTGCCATTTAGGTCCTTGACCACCACCACCAGGTTTTTTAAGATAAAATCACCATTGTTCGCCAGCTTGGCTCCTTCTGAAGATGTAAGGTCGATTGTAAAATCAACACCTGTTGGCATAACTGCCGATGGCCCGTTCCCGCTTTCCTTAGAACATGCCTGCGCACAAGGAAAAGTCAGTGCAAAGGCCGCTCCCGCACCTAAGTTTTTCAAAAATTGTTTTCTTTCCATAGCAATTATATTTACTATACAAAACGCAATATTTGGCGTATTCGTATGTTCAATATTCAAAGCTGCCAAATTCACTCTTAATCGTTAGCTTTTTTGATCCGTTATCTTCTACCCTACCGATTATTTTGGCGGCGACCCCAAAGCTGTTCGCTATGGTAATCAAATCTTGTGCCACGGTTTCATTTACATAAAACTCTAAACGGTGCCCACAATTGAACACTTGGTACATTTCTTTCCAATCAGTGCCCGATTGTTCTTGAATGAGCTTAAAAAGGGGAGGTATGGAAAACAGATTGTCTTTAACAATATGGTACCGATCTATAAAATGAAGAATTTTGGTCTGTGCCCCACCACTACAGTGTACTATGCCATGAATATCATCTGCTGTATACTTTTCGAGTACTTTTTTCACGATGGGCGCATAGGTACGGGTAGGTGACAACACCAATTTACCCGCATTCAACGGCACGTCTTTAACCACATCGGTTAGCTTTGATGTACCTGAATATACTAATTCATCTGGTACCGAAGCATCAAAACTCTCTGGATATTTATCGGCCAAATATTTTGAAAAAACATCATGGCGGGCAGATGTTAGTCCGTTACTGCCCATACCCCCATTATATTCCTTTTCGTAAGTTGCCTGACCAAAGGAGGCCAAACCCACAATCACATCACCCGCTTTTATATTAACATTGTCAATCACATCACTTCGTTTCAGACGGGCCGTTACGGTAGAATCTACAATTATCGTACGTACCAGATCACCGACATCGGCAGTTTCACCCCCTGTGGAATGAATGGTAATACCGTGCTGCTTTAAATCTGAAATAAGTTCTTCGGTACCGTTGATGATTGCCGAAATGACCTCGCCGGGAATCAGGTTTTTATTGCGCCCTATGGTGGAAGACAGCATGATGTTGTCAGTGGCCCCAACACAGATCAAATCGTCAATGTTCATAATCAGGGCATCTTGGGCGATTCCTTTCCAAACGGAAATATCACCGGTTTCTTTCCAGTACATATAGGCCAAAGAAGATTTTGTGCCGGCACCATCGGCATGCATCACCAAACAATAGTCTTCATCATTGGTCAAATAATCGGGTACGATTTTACAGAATGCCTTCGGAAACAACCCCTTATCGATATTTTTTATGGCATTATGAACATCTTCTTTAGAGGCAGAAACCCCTCTTTGATTGTATCTCTCACTATGTGATGAACCCATTTGGTGGTATTTTAAGACAAAAATAGACCAATTGGGGAAAAATGCCCAAAAAAAATAGCTGGTAATCCCATCAAAAAAACCATTGTCCAAAACTTGAACAATCTAAGAACTCGTCTTGAAATTCAAAAAATCGCTGCAAATTTGTCTTTTCCGCCCTAACCTGCCTGCCAGACCAGCCAGGTTTTGTCTTTTTCTTGGCGCATAGCAGGGCTATGAGCCGTAAAAAAGCCTTCATCTGGTCACAACCCGCCCGACCAAGTCATTCGGGCGGGAACCCCTTAATTCCTGCCCGTCCGGCAGGCGGGTTCGCTTGAATCTTTGAAACTCAAGACGAGTTCTAAAACTACTTGAAGCCGTGGTATTTGATAAAGACTACTTTATGAACAAAAGCTCGCGGTACTTGGCCAGTTGCCAAATTTTATCATCTATAAGCTGTTCTAGCTTATCACAATGGTAGCGAATTTCTTCAAAATAAGGCTTCACCCCATTGCAATATGAAGTTGCTTTCTTGTTACTATCGGTTATTATGTTCGCTCTTTTTCTGGCATCGATCATGCCATCGGTTTTCTTCTTGAGTTCTGAAATATGTTCGCCAATTTGTTCAATAATATCAGATTGGCCATTTGATAATTTTTTATGGGCGGCACCATAAATATCTTTCAACCCAAGTACATTGGCAATCAATTTATTTTGATATTCAATAGCGCAAGGAAGCACATGGTTATAGACCAATTCACTAAACACCCTACCCTCGATCTGAAGGTTCATAATGTAGGTTTCAAGCTCTACTTCTTGACGCGCCCTCAACTCTATTTCATTCATTACGTTCATTGACTTGAAAAGTGCTAGGCTCTCTTTGGAAGTCAATACTTGAATTGCTTTGGGTGTAGTTTTGTTGTTGCTTAATTTTCGTCTTTTTGCTTCTAGCTGCCATTCTTCACTATACCCATCACCATCAAAACGGATTCTTTTCGAGGTCTTTATATACTCTCGTAAGACATTAAAAATCGCTTCATCTTTTTTCAGGCTCTTCTTCTCGATCAAAGCATCAACCTCTTTTTTAAAGTCTTTTAGCTGCTTGGCAACTATGGTATTCAAAACCGTCATGGGCTTGGCGCAATTGGTACTTGAACCTACCCCCCGCATTTCGAATTTATTGCCCGTAAAGGCAAAAGGTGAGGTTCGGTTACGATCGGTATTGTCCATTAATATCTCGGGGATCTTACCCACCACGTTCAATTTCAGTTCGGTTTTCTCTTCAGGAGATAATTTTCCTTTCGACACCCCTTCAAGCTCATCCAAGACCCTGCCCAACTGTGTGCCAATAAAAATTGAAAAAATAGCCGGTGGGGCCTCATTTGCCCCGAGACGGTGGTCATTGCCCGCTGAAGCTATCGAAGAACGAAGCAATTCTTCATAGGTATCGACCGCCTTAATTGTATTTATAAAAAAAGTTAAAAACTGAAGGTTTTTCATGGGTGTAGAACCCGGACTCAACAGGTTCACACCTGTATTGGTAAGCAAAGACCAATTATTATGTTTACCCGACCCATTGATGCCAGCAAAAGGCTTTTCATGAAAAAGAACTTTAAAACCATGCTTATCGGCAATTTTATCCATCACATCCATCAATAAAAGATTATGGTCAACGGCCAAATTCGCTTCTTCAAAAACCGGCGCCAATTCATATTGGTTCGGGGCCACTTCATTATGTCTCGTTTTAACCGGTATTCCTAATTTGGTACATTCCTTTTCCAATTCACACATGAAATCAAGAACCCGACCGGGTATGACCCCAAAATAGTGATCATCTAACTGCTGGCCTTTTGCCGCTGCATGCCCAATTAGAGTACGGCCCGTCAAAATAATATCGGGGCGCGCATGGGCGAGTGCTTTATCAATTAAAAAGTATTCCTGTTCCCAGCCCAAAGTTGCATTTACCTTTGCAACATTTTTGTCAAAATATTTGGCAACATCAGTAGCAGCAGCATTAATGGCATGCAATGCCCTAAGTAAAGGAGCCTTGTTATCTAAGGCCTCGCCCGTATAGGCAACGAAAATTGTGGGTATACATAGGGTTGTACCATAAATAAATGCAGGTGAAGTTGGATCCCAAGCGGTATAACCCCTTGCTTCAAACGTATTTCGGATTCCCCCGCTCGGAAAACTCGAGGCATCGGGTTCTTGCTGCACCAATTGGCCACCACCAAATTTTTCAAGTGCCTGACCGTTTAATAAATCGAAAAAAGCGTCGTGCTTTTCAGCAGTACTACCGGTCAAAGGTTGAAACCAATGCGTATAGTGCGTCGCTCCCTTGGCTATGGCCCAAGTCTTCATTGCCTCTGCAACTTGATCTGCAATTTTTCGATCTATTTTTGACCCTGTGAAAATAGCATTTTGCACACTTTTCAAAGCATCTTTGGTCAAGTACTGAATCATTTGGTCGGCATTGAACACGTTCTTACCGAACAGTTCTGAACGCCTTCCTTTTTCCTTAACAACAGTGCGCTTTCTTTTATGGCTCAGTGCAATCGCTTCAAATCGTATCTTGGACATAGATTAATTGTTAATTTAAAGGTTCTACCACTATTTGTGTGGGTGAAATCATATTTTTAGTTAAATCATCTTAAAAAACAACTACGCCTCTGGTGTGGCAGAGCTGCCTCTGCCGGACAGGCAGGTGTAAAAATGATATAATGAATCAATGCTTGAATAAAAAAAAATGTATTATGTTGATATGCAAATAATTATAACCATTATATTCTCCCATTAAAGCATTTTCAACATTCCTGCCCCTCTAGCAGGCGGGCATTTCATTTTAAACCTGCAGGCAGGCTGATCTAAATCTTCCACCAAACCCTGCCACGCCAAAGGCGTGGTTCGCAGTAGTGCCAATTTAAAATGGCACTGTGATTCAATTATATGGTAAAAATACGGTCAAAAAATAAATAATTGATAATTTACCCTATAAAATATAGGGTTATTTAAAAAAATAGTTTGTTTTAACAATTTTACCCCCATGAAAATTAGCATACTAAAACAAAAAACATATTTTTGTTGGTCTTAAAACTTTAAATTAACTATCGAGAAATTATGAGTAAATCAAAGTTAGAATACATTTGGCTAGATGGCCACCAACCAACTCAAGAATTAAGAAGCAAGACTAAGATCGAAAATGACTTTAGCGGAAAATTGGAAGACTGTGACATTTGGTCTTTTGACGGGTCATCTACAGAGCAGGCCGAAGGGGGGGCTTCTGATTGTTTGTTAAAACCGGTTGCAATTTATCCCGATCCAGCGCGCCGAAATGCGTATTTGGTAATGGCCGAAGTGCTCAATGCCGATGGAACACCGCATATTTCAAATGCAAGGGCCTCCATTGATGATGATGACAATGATTTCTGGTTTGGTTTTGAACAAGAGTATTTCTTGATGGATGCCAAAACGGACCTTCCATTAGGGTTTCCAAGAGGGGGCTTTCCTGGTCCACAAGGTAAATATTACTGCTCGGTTGGTGGAAGATATACCTGGGGAAGGGATTTTGTTGAAGAACATGCAGATCTTTGTCTTGATGCAGGCCTTAACTTTGAAGGAATCAACCAAGAGGTCGCACCCGGACAATGGGAATTTCAATGTTTTGCCCAAAGCGCTAAAACCGCAGGTGATGAGATTTGGATCGCACGGTATTTATTGAACAGGTTGTCAGAAAAATATGGGTACTATATCGAACTTCACCCAAAACCCATAAAAGGAGATTGGAACGGCTCTGGTATGCACGCCAATTTTTCAAATACCGTTTTAAGAACCTGTGGTTCAAAAGAGACCTATGAGAAAATATGTGAGGCATTCAGGCCAGTAACCAATGAACACATGGCCGTTTATGGTGCGTTCAACGATGAGCGATTGACGGGTCTGCATGAGACTGCTCACGTATCTGATTTCAGCTACGGTATTTCTGACAGGGGGGCTTCAATACGAATTCCTATCATTACGGTGGAAAAAGGATGGAAAGGTTGGCTTGAAGACCGTAGACCAGCCTCTAACGGTGATCCTTATAAAATTGCAGGAATAATCATTAAAACCGTAAAGTCCGCAAAATTATAGTGTAATATTAATTGTTGATTATAAATAAAAGCCGTTCTTGAACCAATTCAAGGGCGGCTTTTTATTGAAGGGTGAAGTATATAAATAGAACATAAACGCTTAACAGCACTACTCCATCACGCCACCCCAAACGTAACCCCTTTGGAATAAACACCAAGGGAAGGACCAAAAATGAAATTCCGAGCATCCAGAAAATATCACTGCTAAGAAGCTCCTTATCAATTACGTGAATTGGAGTTATTATTGCTGTAATACCTAAAACAGCCAGTAGGTTAAAAATATTCGAACCGATAAGATTTCCTAAAGAGATCGCTTTTTCTTTTTTTATCACAGCAATGACAGATGCCGCCAATTCGGGTATACTGGTACCAATTGATATGATGGTAACCCCTATTATACGATCGCTCACCCCAAACTCCGTTGCCATACCAACTGCCCCCTTGATCAGCAGTTCAGAGCCGCCCCAAAGTCCCAAACCACCAAGGCCCAAAAACAGTACTGTTTTATACAGAGGCAAGGGCACATCATCTTCGGGCAGTTCGTCAACCACAGCGGTTTTTTGAAAACGAAGCAGGTATACCAAAAAGGCAAAGAGACAGACAACCATAATAACACCCTCGTGCTGTTGCAGTTCATGATCAAAATACAGGAAACCAAAAAACAAGAAGGAGGCCAGCATCATTACGGGCCAATTTGTGGTATAGAAACTTTTGTTCACATCAATGCGACCAAGCAAAACGGTAATGCCCAAGACCAGACCCAAATTGGCGATATTGGAACCTATTACATTGCCAAGGGCCAGATCGGGAAAACCATCCAACGCTGCTTTGATACTGACAATCAGCTCAGGAGCCGAGGTGGCGAAAGAGACCACCGTCATGCCGATAATTATTTTGGGTATACTCAACCGCAATGAAAGCGCAACCGCTGCTTTTAACAGCCAATGACCACCAGCTATCAGTAGCAACAAACCTAATACGATAAAGAGGGAATTTTGCATTGGTTCAAGTCTGCGCAAATATATACCAAGATTTTGGTTTTTTAGAAAAAATTGGCCTCTTAAACAAAAGGTGCGAAAAGGGCAATCTTCAAACACGAAGTGACATTTTCTAAATTGTATCCTTTCTTTTATTTTAAACGTAAAATCAATATATTCGGCATTGTTATTTAGATAAAATGAGGCAATATATATTTAAATTGTTGGCGAAACTGAACAAAACGATCTTTCCCTCCTATTCAAAAGAAAGGTTGGATCTTTCAAAGGTCTCAAAATTTCAAATGGCCATTATTGGGTGGCGGTATTTTGTGACCACCAATGCTCTTGGCCAGTAAACGAAGGTCAAAATGTAAAGTTATTTAATTCCCCTTCCTTGTGAAAATGGCATATTGGATGAATATACTCCTGCCACTTTAAAACCCGAAATTTCCGCTTGCTCTTTTTCCGAATTTTAAAGTGGTAGGAGTATACTTGAACAGCAAAAGCAACAGCCTACCATATCGTTCAGCAGGTCCGCCTACCGCAGCTACGGTGTACCCACAAATACAATAAAAGACTACATACAAAAATTCAGGTTATATAAATGACTGGAATACAGTGGCCTAAAATATATCATTTCAAAAAAAACATAAGAATAAATTGAATTTGGCCTAAATTTAGACGCTCATAATCAGTCTCTT
>JAJRSY010000159.1 GCA_024278565.1 Bacteroidota bacterium | reverse complement strand
TCTTCCCTGAGTTGTATAACAAGTTGCTTGTCGGTCAAAGTGAATGGTTTTCTTAAAGATCCGAAATAAAAACTTAGGATCCAAATCTATAAGCTCTTTTTTTAAGAAAATTTATAACCTAACGGCTGAACTGTTACAGTTTAGGAGTAAATTTACCCAACCCAATGAAAGTCAATATATTTAAGGTAATGGGTTAAAGGCTAAGGGTCAAGGTTACTATTAGTCCATTCTCGCCGTGTTAATAATCTAAAATGGAAATCACATACAGTTCAAAACTATATCAGTCTGGTTGATGCCTTCTAACCATTCAGCGCCTCGGCACCACCAACAATTTCTAATATCTCGTTGGTTATCGCAGCTTGTCTTGCCTGATTGTAAGTCAACTCCAATTGATCTCTCAAATCGGTAGCGTTATCGGTTGCTTTGTGCATTGCTGTCATACGGGCACCGTGCTCACTTGCAAAAGAATCTCGTATGCCTTTGTACAATTGTGTCTTTAATGATTTTGGAATCAACTGTTCCACGATTTCAACCTTAGCAGGTTCAAAAATATAATCGCCACCCGTATTTTCGGAATCTTCAACTGGCACAATCGGTAAAAATTGTTCGGTCATTACAATTTGCGTAGCGGCATTTTTGAATTTATTATAGATAATTTCAATCTTGTCGTAGGAACCATTGGTGAACTGTTCCATTAAATTTTCAGCGATTACAGCCACATTTTCAAAAGTAAGATCATCATAAACTGAACTATGGTCGGCCAATACCTTATGGTTCTTTACTAAGATATCATTGGCTTTTTTACCAATCGCAATAAAATCAACTTGCTTACCCGAATAGGTCTCATTTGCCAAAAATGTGCTCTGTTTGATGATATTGGCGTTGAACGCCCCACAAAGCCCACGATTGGAGGTTATTGCCACTATCAGAACCTTATTGACCTCACGGTTATCAGAAAACCTGCCTCCTGAACCAGCATCTAAACTAGCACTCAAACTCTGTAAAAGTTCGGTCAATTTATTCGCATAGGGTCGCATAGCGGTTATAGCATCTTGGGCTTTCTTTAGCTTGGCCGCCGATACCATTTTCATGGCACTCGTAATCTGCATGGTTGAAGAAACCGATGCTATTCTATTTCGTATTTCCTTTAAATTGGGCATTTTATTTAATTATGAATTCAGAATTCTTAATTAAGAATTTTTGATTATTGTTACCAACAGCTTTATAAGTTCTTCACATTTTGACTTCAACTGATTGGGGATTTCAATTGTAGTCTCTTCAATAATATCCAACCAAAAAGAAGTTTCATCTACTTCTTTCAAAGCTATTCCCAGTTTATTTTTAAAATCCTTGGTGCTTACCCCACGCTGATATTCCCTCACATTAGCACCGATACTAGTGCCGCATTTAATCAATTGATGTGCAATTTCAAATTCTCGCTTCTCCTTTAAGACCCTACTGAAAAGAACAATTTCACATCCAAAATAAAAACTTTTATCTACGATGGTGTTGTTCCTTTCCTTATAACCCATATTTATAATTATGAATTCAGAATTCTTAATTAATTTATATATTTCCCAGCTAGATCTTTACAGACCGATGTCAATGTATCTATTACCTCATCGGTCAGCTTACCTGATTTCAAGGTATCTAACACACCTCTATGCTTAGCGTTCAAAAATTCTATATAATCTCTTTCGAATTCCTTGATTTTATTTACCGGTACATCCCTTAACAGGTTTTTTGAACCTGCGTAGATAATCGCTACTTGATCTTCTACGGTGAAAGGATCGTTCTGTGCCTGCTTTAAGATTTCAACGTTACGTCTCCCTTTTTCAATTACATTTAGGGTAGCCGCATCTAGATCTGAACCGAATTTGGCAAAAGCTTCCAATTCACGAAACTGTGCTTGATCGAGCTTCAATGTACCCGCTACTTTTTTCATCGCCTTTATCTGGGCATTACCCCCAACACGGGAAACCGATATACCAACGTTAATTGCCGGTCGAACCCCTTGGTTGAACAAGTCTTGCTCCAAGAAAATCTGTCCGTCGGTAATTGAGATCACATTGGTGGGAATGTATGCAGATACATCACCAGCTTGGGTTTCAATAATTGGCAGTGCCGTCAATGAACCGCCTCCTTTTACCATTGGCTTCAGTACATCGGGCAGATCGTTCATGTTTTTCGCAAGGCCATCGTTGTTGTTGATCTTTGCTGAACGCTCCAATAATCTTGAGTGAAGGTAAAATACATCGCCAGGGTATGCTTCACGCCCTGGTGGTCTTCTCAACAACAACGATACCTCACGGTAGGCAACGGCTTGTTTTGAAAGGTCGTCATAAATAATCAACGCTGGTCGACCCGTGTCACGAAAGTACTCACCGATCGCAGCACCGGCAAAAGGTGCGTACACCTGCATTGGCGCTGGATCGGAAGCATTTGCAGCTACAATCGTAGTATACGCCATAGCACCCCTATCTTCCAACACTTGGGCAATACCCGCTACGGTAGACGCTTTTTGACCGATGGCCACATATATACAATATACAGGCTCACCTGCGTCATAAAATTCTTTTTGATTGAGTATGGTATCTATACACACAGTGGTCTTACCTGTTTGACGGTCACCAATGACCAATTCACGCTGACCCCTACCTACCGGAATCATGGCATCGATAGCCTTAACTCCTGTCTGCAAAGGCTCGGTCACCGGTTCTCTGTAAATTACCCCCGGAGCTTTGCGCTCCAATGGCATTTCATAGGTTTCACCAGCAATAGGCCCCTTGCCATCGATAGGCACACCCAAAGTGTTTACCACACGACCAACAATGCCCTCGCCAACATTTATCGATGCAATGGTCTGCGTACGTTTTACAACCGAACCTTCCTTAACATCTCTAGAGGGGCTCAACAGTACCACCCCAACATTGTCTTCTTCCAAGTTAAGAACGATGCCCTTAAGTCCGCCTTCGAATTCCACTAATTCTCCATACTGCACGTTAGATAGCCCATAGACCCGTGCAATACCATCACCGACCTGCAATACGGTACCCACTTCATCTAAAGAAGCCGTAGCTTCGAACCCTGATAATTGTTTCTTTAAAATTGCTGATACTTCAGCGGCTTTTACTCCTGTCATTTGTTTATAGATATAAGACTGTTAGAAGCTAGAACCTAGACTCCCTCTCCAAACATTTATTTATAGACTATTTGTAAATTCTCTTTTTAAATTGCTCAATTTATTGGCGATACTGGTATCATACTGCAAATCACCTACTCGTAATATGAACCCACCGATAATGCTTTCATCGATTTTGTTTTGTATGGTCACTTTTTTTTCTGTTAACCGGGCTACCTGTTCCAAGACCTTCTTTTCCAGGTCAGGGGTCAATGCTACGGCAGTCGTAACAAAAGCGACGTCTTGCCCTTTTAACCGTTCATTCAATATGAGGTACTTCAATGCCACCTCATTGAGCATGTTGATTCTTTTGTTATTGGCCAACATTGAAATTGCTTCTTCGGTAATTGAATGGCTCCCCTTGAAAATTTCCAATAAGGCATTCTTCTTTTGGGACAGATGAACAACCGGACTAGCCAACATTTCACGAAGTTCACTACTTTCAGAAATAGTACTTACTATCGAACGCATATCTTTTTCAAGGGCGTCTGTGGTCTTCTTCTCAACCGCTAAATCTAAAATTGCCTTTGCGTAACGTATGGCGGGCCGTGAATCACTCATGCTATCCTAATTTAATATCACCCAACAAATCGTCAACCAATTTCAGTTGTTTGTCTTTATTTGACAATTGTTCTTTAATCACTTTTTCAGCGATTTCAACCGAAAGATAGGCCACTTGGTTTTTAATATCGGCAACTGCAGCTTTCTTTTCACTTTCTATGGCCGCTTGAGCCTGCTTGATCATTTTATCTCCTTCAACCTTGGCCTGCTCTTTTGAATCTGTAATCAATTTGTCCTTTATTTCACGTGCTTCTTTTAGCATGGCCTCACGTTCTGCTCGAGCCTCTTTCAATAGCTTTTCACTATCGGCCGTTACATTTTGCATTTCTTTTTTTGCCTCTTCGGCAGCAGCCAATGCACTTTTAATTCCTTCCTCCCTTTCGTTTACGGCATCCAAAATTGGTTTCCATGCGAATTTTCTCAAAAAAACGAGCATCAACAAAAAAAGAAGTATCTGCCAAAAAAACAGACCGAACGAAAAATCGTTGATTAATTTATCCATAGTGTTTTGTTAAATTTAATTTATATTAAACAACAGCCATAACCAACCGTCATGGCTGTCGTTCAATGGTTTTTAGCCTGCGAACAAAGCTGCAAAACCAATACCTTCAATAAGCGCCGCTGCAATCAGCATCGCCGTTTGAATCTTACCAGCAGCTTCGGGCTGACGTGCGATGGCGTCCATTGCTGAACCACCAATTCTACCAATACCGATACCAACACCGATAACAATCAATCCCGCTCCTACTATAGTTGGAATCTCCATAATATATAAAAATTAAAATTAAACAATCAAATTATCAATGTGCCTCTTCATGCTCATGCTCCTCAACAGCAAAACCAAAATATAATGCTGATAACAATGTAAAGATATAGGCTTGTAAAGCCGCTACCAATAGTTCTATTATTGAAAGGAAAAATGCCAGAAATAATGAAAGGCCACCTCCAAACCAATTCTTAAATATAAAAATCAGCCCTATTATACTCATTAATACAATATGACCTGCCATGATATTGGCATACAAACGTATCATTAGTGCAAAAGGCTTGATAAAGACACCCATTAATTCAATAGGCGCCAATATTATTTTCATGGGCCAGGGCACTCCCGGCATCCAAAAAATATGTTTCCAATAATTTTTGTTTCCTGAAAATTGTGTGATAAGAAATGTCATTAGAGCTAAAGCAAAAGTAATAGCAATATTTCCGGTAACATTCACGCCTAAAGGGGTAAGGCCGAACAAATTCGAAAACCATACAAAGAAGAATACCGTCAACAAATAGGGCATGTACTTTTTATGCTGAGCCTCGCCGATACTTGGTTTTGCAATGTCGTCGCGAATATAAAGCACAATGGGCTCGAAAAAACGACCTGCACCTTTTGCTATGGGGCCTTTGCCAAAAGACTTTGCCAAACCTCCGAAGAGCAAGAGCATCAACGCACCAGTCACAAACATCATTACCACATTCTTGGTAATGGAAAAATCCAACGGTCTGACATTTGAAACATGCTGATCAGCATCGTAGTTTATTGCACCCTGGGCATCGGTTTTGTAAATTTTGCTGTGGTACAATTTGTAATGGTTCCCGTTACTTTCGGCAACAGTTTCGCCGTGATGGAATTTTGATGACATAAAGACTTGTGGCCCATCATCCCATAAAATCACTGGGAGAGGAAAACCATAGTGTTCGTTTTTATCTGCATCACCGAAGAAGGTAAATGAATGGGAATCTTGTATGTGGTGATTGATGTTTTCTTTGATTTTCTCCCTAACCGTGAGACCAGATTCGTCATGAGAGCTTTCAAGAACCTCGGTGGAATGCCCAACTTCTTTTGCTTCATCATGCTGAGCTACAGAAATAAAAGAAACCAGAAAAAATAGAAACGCAATTTTTTTTATCAAAAATTTTTGTGGCATATCACTCGGCTAATCGTGTCTTAAAAATCCGTGCAAATGTACGTTATTATTGCAAAAAGAAAAAAGCGTTTTTAGGTTTATTTCCACCTTCTGAAAATGCCGGCAATCAAAGTAAAAATCCACCTTCTTAGAAGGTGGCTTTTAAGGCCGCCCCCATAGGGGGCGGTGATGGCAAGTGCTAAATCGGATCAAACAATTGATTGCAAAAAAAAAAATGAAAAAACAAAACCTAAATCAAATTGCGGGTTCAGGCAAAGCCAAAAGAACATGACCACCCCCAAAGCAGGGCTAACGCTTTTAGGAATTTTGTAATTATTAATAAAATCAGTACCTTTCTATTGTAAATGGTAGGCGGTCTGCCATTAAAAAAAATGACCACACACGGCCCAGAAACACAG
>JAJRSY010000158.1 GCA_024278565.1 Bacteroidota bacterium | reverse complement strand
CACCCTAAATAATGCCAGAAAAAAAAATACGTGCCATCGATGCCCTACAAGAAGCACAAAAAATCGCTTTCGCCCCCTTTGTATTTCAAGCAACAGTCTCACTGAGAAAGTTGGGTATTTTTGACTATGTTTTTAATAATAGTTCTGATGGCGGTGTGACTATTGAAGAAATTTCAAAAGGGGTATCGGTCAGTGAATATGGCTTGGGCGTTTTGCTTGAAATTGCCGAAAGCTCTGATATCGTATATAAAAACAAAGACAATCAATATGTATTGACAAAAATCGGTTATTTTCTCAACTTCAACAATACTACTGGGGTCAATATTAATTTCACGAATGAAGTTTGTTATAAAGGCTTGTTTCATCTAAACGAATCAATTAAAACAGGAAAACCCGAAGGTTTAAAAGAACTGGGAGAATGGGAGACCATTTATGAGGGCCTATCACAACTAACCCCTGAAGCGCAAAAATCATGGTTTGATTTTGACCATCATTATTCCGATGATATATTTCATGATGCCTTGAAATTTCTTTTCAAAAAACCCCGAAAATTGCTGTTTGATATCGGGGGAAATACTGGAAAATTTGCCATACAATGTTGTAATTTCAATGCCGATGTTTCGGTAAAGATGTTCGACCTGCCCGGACAATTGAACAAAGCACTCAGTAATGCCAAAAAAGCAGGTTTAGAACACAGGATCTCAGGGCAAGAAATTGATTGGTTGTCTGAAAATCCAGTAATACCAAAAGGGGCCGACGTTATTTGGATGTCTCAGTTTCTCGATTGTTTTTCTGAAGATGAAATTGTGAAAATATTGACAAGCTGTGCAAGTTCTATGGATGAAAATACTGAGTTGCTCATAACGGAAACCTATACCGATCGTCAAAAATTTGACAACGCCAAATTCATCTTAGAAGCTACTTCTTTGTATTTTACGGTATTGGCCAACGGAAACAGTAAAATGTACAAAGCCGAAGTGCTTATTGAATTAGTGGAAAAAGCAGGGTTACTAATTGAAAAAGATATTGCCTTGGGTGAGTACCACACGCTATTCGTTTGTAAAAAAAAGATGTCTTAAATTGCCAAAAGACCATTACATAAAGAGCTATTGCCATATTCAAGAAAACAGTGTTTTTTTAAATGGTCAGCCTGTTTTTGAAAATGGTTCCAGTGATTTTTCGACCTTTATAAAATCGGCCTACAAACATCTTGAAACCGATTACCCGAAATTCTTTAAGATGGACAATTTGAGCAAACTCGCCTTTCTGGCAGCAGACCTTCTGTTGCAACACGAAAAAACAACACCCGAAAAGGAAGAGAACATAGCCATCGTACTCTCGAACAAAGCATCGAGTTTAGATACTGACAGAAAATATCAAAGATCAATTCAAGACAAAGACAATTTTTATCCGAGTCCGGGCGTTTTTGTATACACCTTGCCCAATATTTGCATTGGTGAAATTAGTATAAAGTATAAACTGTATTCTGAAAATAGTTTTTTTATCTTTGACAACTTCAATCCTGTATATTTATCGGATTATTGCGACAATCTGTTACAGAACCGAAAAGCGGATAAAGTACTTTGTGGCTGGGTTGATATTGATAAAGAGCAATACAAGGCCTTTTTGTATATAATCGATGACGAAGGGCCTATTTTACACAATACTGAAGAATTAAACCAATTATTTTAGACCATGGGCAATATCAAACTTGAACTGAAAGAGAAGATCATAGAGCAACTGAATTTAGAAGATATGACCGTTGATGAAATTGCGGACAAAGACCCTCTTTTTGGTGAAGGCCTAGGTCTTGACTCTATTGATGCCCTTGAACTTATTGTAATGTTGGATAAAGATTACGGCATAAAATTAGCAGACCCCAAGGAAGGAAAAAAGATTTTCGAATCTATTGAAACTATGGCCGCTTACATTACTGAGCACGGCAAGAAGTAGGCCTTCTTTTTATCGGAATTTGAAACACCTCAATTCTTGATTTTAGTTATAAGTCTTCTACCCAATAGTATGAACAAAGGCATAGCCATAACCGGAATGGGAATTATTTCTGCCATTGGAAACAATGTAGCGGAAAACCATGCATCTCTTATAAACGGTAGAAAAGGAATTTCTAGAATATCAAAAATCGATACCATTCACAAAGATGCCATAATGGTGGGTGAAATCGATTTCACCAATCAAGAACTTGAAGGTCACTTAGGTTTATCGCCAGAAAACAACTACTGCAGAACCGCAATGCTTGGTGCCATTGCAGCAAAACAAGCAGTTGCCGAGGCCAATATTCATGATATCAACGCCCATAAAACAGGTCTGGTCTCAGCGACAAGTGTAGGTGGTATGGACATGACCGAAAAATACTTCTACGATTATATAGAGCAAGACACCCATCGAAAATATATCGAAGCCCACCATGCCGGTGATTCCACCCAAAAAATAGCAGAACAATTGGGCATTGAACAAAGTTTGGTCACCACCATAAGCACCGCCTGTTCTTCAGCGGCAAACTCGATTATGCTAGGTGCTCGCCTTATAAAATCGGGTAAATTGGATCGGGTGATCGTCGGTGGTGCAGATTGTCTGTCAAAATTCACGATCAATGGGTTCAAGACCTTAATGATCTTATCAGACACCTATAACACCCCTTTTGACGAAAACAGAAAAGGCTTGAATTTGGGTGAAGCTGCCGCATTTTTAGTGTTGGAATCCGAGACCTTGGTCAAGGCGGGCAATAAAAAAGTACTGTCCTATTTAAAGGGATACGGAAATGCAAATGATGCCTATCACCAAACGGCTTCTTCAGAGAATGGCGATGGAGCCACTTTAGCTATGGAAAAAGCATTACGCATAGCCAATATCAATCCAAGGGAAATCGATTATATAAACGCCCACGGTACTGCCACAGCAAACAATGACCTGTCAGAAGGCAGGGCATTTATACGGGTTTTTGGCGAAAACAATGTGCCTGATTTCAGCTCAACAAAAGCATATACGGGCCATACTTTGGCCGCTGCCGGAAGTATTGAGGCAGTATATTCAATACTGGCCCTTCAGAACAACACCATCTACCCCAATCTGAATTTCAAGACCCAAATGAAAGAATTCCAACTGCGACCGCAGACCGAACTCAAAGAAAAAGAACTGAATACTGTTCTTTCGAATTCCTTGGGTTTTGGCGGAAATTGTTCTACCCTCATCTTTTCAAAAAATGCATAAATGAAAAAGGTGTATATCAACGGTGTCGGTTCAATATCAACGCAGCGAACTTTTGACAACAAAGCGTTTCTCGAAGAGGTAATTGTGTATGAAGACAATGTCATTACGGTAGTCGATCCCAATTACAAAGACTATATACCCCCAGCGGCTGCCAGAAGAATGGCCAAGGGAATAAAAATGGGGATGGTTGCCTCAAAAATAGCCCTTGCCGATTCTGGTTTAGAGAACGTAGATGCCGTAATAACAGGTACCGGATTAGGGTGTACCATAGATTCTGAAAAATTTTTGGGCAAACTGATCGATAATAAAGAGGAGTACCTGACCCCCACTTCCTTTATACAATCAACCCACAACACCGTTGCCGGGCAAATAGCTTTGGGCTTAGGCTGCAAGGGCTATAATTTCACCTATGTGCATGCGAGCATCTCCTTTGAATCAGCCCTATTGGATGCACTCTCGCAATTGCAGAATGATGAAGAAAACAATATTCTAATTGGCGGCATTGACGAATCAGGTGAACAAACCATAAAAATACACAAGCTGATCCATCACGTTAAAAAGGAAGCCGTAAAATCTACCGAACTATTGAACTCAGGTACTGAAGGAGCTATTTTCAGTGAAGGCGCTAATTTTTTTGTGCTATCAAACAAAAAGCAGCAGAACAGTTATGCTGAAATTATCGCTACTGAAACTTTCAATACCCTTTCAAAAGAAAACCTACCTCTGGCAATTACTTCATTTTTAAAAGAAAACAAAATGGATATTGCGGATATCGACACCCTCATTCTCGGCAATAATGGTGATATCAGCTATGATCCGTATTACCATATTTTAAGCGAAGGCTCTTTCAAGAACACACAACAGCTCTATTACAAGCATCTTTGCGGCGAATTTTTCACGGCTACTTCTTTTGGGTTTTGGCTCGCCTCAAAACTATTGAAAACGCAAACAGTGCCCGAGGTGGTGAAATTGAACGATTTAAACAATAATGGCATAGGTACCGTTTTATTGTATAACCAATACCGAGGAGAAAACCATAGCTTCACTTTGTTTCAAAAATGCTAAGGTACCACGTCATAAACGGCCTGACGGTAGTTTCGATCCTTATACTTTCGTTTCTTGATCGGTCATACGATATTCCGTGGTGGACCTATTTGATTCTAGCCTGTATTTGGATATTGCTAACCATTTCAGGTTCTTTTTTTATTCGTTTGAACTATTATTTTACGGCATTACATTCAAATAAGAACACAGCCAAAAACGAGCTTGCCATTAGTTTTGACGATGGGCCGCACCCCGAGTTCACACCGCAGATTTTAGAACTTTTAAAGCGGTACAACGCCAAAGCCACTTTTTTTTGTATTGGTAAAAATGCGGAGGCCAACAGTCGAATACTCCAAAAAATTGTGGCGGAAGGCCATACGGTCGGCAACCACACCTACTCGCATTCCAACGCTTTTGGTTTTTTTGGCAGCAAAAAGGTACTTGCAGAACTACAAAAAGCCAACGCAGTTATAAAAAAAATCACGGGAAAAGAGATGAGGTTGTACCGACCTGCTTTTGGGGTCACCAATCCGAAAATAAAAAAAGCACTTGCCATAAATGGGATGCAACCCATTGGCTGGAGTGTTCGCTCGCTTGACACCACTGATCGCTCTCAAGATGCGGTTCTAAAAAGAGTGACTTCAAACCTTGCCAAGGGCGATATCGTCCTACTCCACGATACAAGCATAAAGACCGTGGCCGTTTTGGAACAGTTATTGTTATTTTTACAGCAGAAAAAGATGCGGTCGGTCACCATTGACCAATTGCTGCAAATTGAAGCGTATGCATAATTGGTTGTATCTGATGTTTTTTGTTGGTGTTCTTCTGAACGCACAAACACCAATGACCGAAGGTGAGGCAAAAGAGCTTCAAACCTTGGTAAAAAAACAGGCCGTTGCCACCAAAACCATCAGCAGCGATTTTATTCAGTTCAAGCACCTTGACTTTCTATCGAATGATATAGAATCAACAGGTAAGTTATCGTTCAAGGCTCCTGATCTGGTAAAGTGGGAGTAT
>JAJRSY010000157.1 GCA_024278565.1 Bacteroidota bacterium | reverse complement strand
TGAATTTTTTGCCTATTTTATGACACGCCATGCACATTTTATCAAAGGTTTCCTTTCCGCTTGCGGCCATTGCCCCATCAATTTTCGCATCAAGCGTTACCGATGTAATCGGACCGACACCTTTACTGACCAGATCAACACGTTCAGAGGCTTTGACGACATCATCAGCAACAGGTGCCGCCTTGGCTTCTGTTGATTCGGTTTTTTGACGTTCTATGCTAAAACCTTCTTTCTTTTTCTCTTCTTTTCCTCCACAGCTCATCAGTAACACTGAAGAAAGCAGTACAATACTTTTAATGATTTTTTTCATTTTTGCAATTGTTCGTTAAATTTATACCTCAAAGGTAACTGATATGACAGAAATAATAATATGATATTTGTCATATTTAAGACAAAAAAGTATTTTATTATTCGATATTGCCAATAGAAACTTAAAACATGTTCTCAAACTCCTTAAAATATGCCATAAAAGCGGTACTTTACCTTGCTCAACACTCTTGTGAAAAACAAAAAATTTCAGCAAAACACATCAGTGAATCTATTCTAGTGCCTCATGCTTATTTAGCAAAGTTGCTGCAAGAACTTGCAAGGCATAATATCATTTCATCTTCGAAAGGACCAAAAGGGGGGTTCTACTTGAACCAAGAAAATAGACAGCAACCTTTGATTAATCTCATACGTGCTATCGATGGCCAACAAAAACTAAGCACTTGTGTACTAAGCTTGAAGGACTGTGATGAAAAACGCCCGTGTCCCCTTCATAATTTGGTAGCACCTTCAAAAAAAAACCTTATGGATAGCCTTGAACACAAAACCCTTGCTGAAATCTCTAGCGAGATAGAAAAGGGAATTTCATTTTTTCCGCTTTAGACATATTTTTTGCATAGGTTATTAAAAAGTGTAACTTTCCAAAGCATTTTTTCAACTAAAACTTGAATCCATGAAAAAAGGTACTACGCGACGATCATTTCTAAAAAAAGCAACTATGGGTTCCGCAGCCCTTTCTTCGGCTCCTTTGGTTTTTGCATCCCCTTACGAAGAAAAATTACTGCTGAATAGAACATACGCACAACAGACCCATACGATCAACGACCAAATAAACCTTGCATTGATCGGTTCTGGAATTATAGGCATACACGATACTACTGCTGCCCTAAAAGTGACGGGGGTAAAATTGGTAGCAGTGTGCGACCTCTACGATGGGCGTTTAGATCGGGCAAAAGAACTTTGGGGCGACCATCTTTTTACCACCCGTGACTACCGTGAACTTTTAGAAAGAAAAGATATTGATGCGGTGATCGTGGCCACACCCGACCACTGGCACAAAAAAATCACCATTGATGCCCTAAAGGCAGGCAAAGCCGTGTATTGTGAAAAACCCATGGTACAGAATTTTACCGAAGGCCATGATATCATTAAGGCCCAAAAACAAACGGGTAAAATTTGTCAGGTAGGAAGCCAGGCCATGTCTTCGCTCGGCAATGAAAAGGCAAAACAATTGTACGAAGATGGTGCTATCGGTGAAATAGTCATGCTTGACATGTACAACGACCGTTACTCTGCAGATGGGGCATGGCAATATGCGATTCCGCCAGATGCAAATCCTGACACGATAGATTTTGATGCGTTTTTAGGAAACGCCCCAAAAGTACCCTATGAACTGAACCGGTTCTTTAGGTGGCGTAATTATAAGGATTATGGAACCGGGGTTGCCGGTGATCTGTTCGTTCATGCCTTTTCCACCCTTAACTACATACTAAGCTCACAGGGCCCGAACAGGGCCTTGGCCACTGGAGGGTTGCGCTATTGGAACGACGGTAGAGATGTGCCCGATGTGACCATTACCTTGTACGATTACCCAAAAACGGACACCCATGCGGCGTTCAATGCGACCTTTCGGGTCAATTTTATTGCCGGTTCCGGGGGCGGTGGCGGATTTCGTTTGATAGGCACAGAAGGGGCGATGGAAGTGGGACAAAACTCGGTGAAACTGACACGATCTAAATTGGGCAGGACACCCAGTGGCTATTCTATAATTGCCTTTACAGAGGCAACACAGCAAAAAATAATGGAAGGCTATGCAGCAAAAAACCTAGAGAGCAGGGCGTCTAAACTAGAAACAGGCACCACCACATGGGAAGCCCCAAAAGACTATAAAGGGGGTCGCTACGATCATTTCTATAATTTCTTTCAAGGTATTCGTGGAAAAGGCAGTATCGTTCAAGACCCTACCTTTGGGTTACGAGCCGCTGGTGCGGCACTTTTGGCCAATGAAAGTTATTACAAGAAAAAAACAGTACACTGGAACCCAGACACCATGAAATTGCTATAAAGAAAGCAATCAATTAGACCTTAACGTTACCCCGCTATCATCATGTTTCGTTGAACAAACAGACAACTTGGCATTTTTGCAACCATCTTGATAGTCAATTCGTATTATATCTTAAAAGTCACTACGGGTATTTTAGAGTGGTTTGCAATATCTTCACCAATACTACCCATAAAAAAGTGCGAAAGCCCTTTTCGACCATGGGTCGGTATGCCTATAATATCTGCATTTACAGTTTCACTATAGTTCAAGATACCTTTTTCGACACTATAATCATTGTGAATCTCTACTTCTTGGCCCGCATTGGCAGCATTGAGAAATTGGTTTATTCTATCATACGCATCTCTGGTACTTAGAAAATCGTCTCCCGGCACATTGACATAGACCAACTCTAGTTCTGCAGACAACAAACTTGCAAAATCTTTAGCTTTTTTGAATGCAGAAAGGTTCTCTTCCTTAAAATCACAGGCAAAAACAAATCGTTCTATCTTAAAATCTTTTAATTCACTTTTAATGACCAACACAGGTATTTCTGCATTTCTCACCACTTTTTCAGCATTCGAACCTACAAATATTTCTTTGAGTCCATCGGCACCATGCGACCCCATAACGATTAAATCAACCCCATGTTCTTTGGCCACCTCGTTGACCTCGCTAAACACTTTAAAACGTTTTATAATAGGTGTAATTGGAATTTTCTCTAAATAGGGCTTGTTCAAAAACTCGCCAAATCTTTTTTCAGCCAGCTTCAAAAGAAAAACCGTTTGTTCTGGATGAAAACCTTCAGATGATGTAATCATGGCCTGGTTTAATTCGAGCATATGTAATGCCAAAATTTCAGCATCATGCTTTTTGGCCAAAGAAGCGGCAACTTTTAGGGCATATTCAGATTGATCTGAAAAATCTATAGGCACTATTATTTTTTTCATGATTTCTATGTTTAGGTTTCAATATTAATGGTTCTACCACTTATTTGCGTGGGTAAGACCATATTTTTAATTATAACTATCTTAAAAAAACAATGCAAAAATGATATAATGAATCAATGCTTGAATGCTTGAATAAAAAAATTAGGTAACCACGCCTTTGGCGCGACCTGCCGGACAGACCCGCCTTCCGTAGGTTGGTATATTGACATACAAATAATCATAACTACTGTTAAGTTAAGTATAAAAAGACGCCCCAAGACTCATTCTTTTTCGTTTTTATTTCATGAAAAAAAAATCACATAACTCGACTATGCTCATTTTTTTTCATTTCGCATCCCGAAGTTTCGGGACAAAAAAAAATTCGCCTTAACCGCCATTTTATATTTAACTTAACACTACTCTATTCTCTCATTAAAGCATTGATTCATTCATTTTGAACTGATCTGAATCTTCCACAAAACTTGCCTGGCAGGCAGGTTCGTGGTAGAACCATATTAATTAAACTGTCATCGAAAACAGGCGCATTTCAGGTGCATTTCTATGCAATAGAACGTCAAAAGCCATACAAATATTTCGAATGAAGGGTCTTCCTTTTTCAGCAACCTTGATTTGATCTGTTGAAATTCTCAACAGTCCGTCTCCTTCCATTTCCGAAAGCTTGGCCAGCACAGAGTCCAATTCTTGAAAACCCATCTCTTTTTGCTCCCAAGAAGTCTCAAGCCGACACATTAAATTTAAAATGTGCTTTCTGATCACCATATCCTCATTGTTTAGAATATGGCCTCTATAAACAGGTATTATGTCATTATCGACCAAATGCTGGTATTCTTCCAAACTCTTGACATTCTGTGCAAAACCATACCAACTATCGCCTATACTAGAAGCTCCCAAGCCTATCATCAATTGTGTTTTAGAAGCGGTATAGCCCATAAAGTTACGGTGCAGTTTTCGATTTTTCATCGATTGAAAAAGACCATCGGTAGCCAATGCGAAATGATCCATACCTATTTCATGGTAACCCACCTTTGCAAGCAGTTGTTTTCCTCTTTCATACTGTTGTCTTTTTTCCTCCCCTGAGGGCAGATCGGCATCTTTATAGCCTCTTTGTCCGTTACCCTTTATCCAGGGTACATGGGCATAACTGTAGAATGCCAGACGATCGGGCATCAGCTCTTTGGTTCTAAGAATGGTTTCTTCCATATGTTCAATAGTTTGAAACGGCAGGCCAAAGATAATATCGTGCCCTATTGAGGTATAGCCAATGTCTCGGGCCCAATCGGTCACATTCTTTACATTTTCAAAAGGTTGTGTTCTATGGATGGCTTTCTGAACGGTTTCGTTATAATCTTGCACACCGTAGCTCACCCTTCTAAAACCTAGTTCGTACAATGCTTCAAGGTGTTCAATTGTAGTATTATTGGGATGCCCTTCAAAACTGAACTCATGGTCAACAGCCCGATCTGCACGTCTAAAAATACCGTTGATCAGTACTTTGAGGTTTTCTGGTGAAAAAAAAGTTGGTGTACCGCCACCCAAGTGCAATTCTTTGATTATGGGTCTTTGTGAAAACAAATCTAAATAAAGTGACCATTCTTTCAGTAGCGAACGAATATAAGGTCCCTCGACCTGATGCTGTTTTGTTATGCGTTTATGGCATCCGCAGAAAGTGCACAAACTTTCACAAAAAGGCAAATGAATGTACAGACTGATACCTTCACTTGTATTGCTTTCTTCAAAACTCCGTTTGAAGGTCGATTTCCACTGCTTGCCCGAAAAGGCATCCACATTCCAATACGGAACGGTCGGATAGCTTGTATAACGGGGACCGGGAATATTATATTTCTGAACTAGATTGTACATGTTACGTATATACTATTGTACAAACATAGCAGCTTTGGGTACAATAAAATATGATAATTGTCAGCTTTGGGGTTTAAAAATCCAATATAAAAAGAGTGGGGCAAGAATTGAAAACGATGCCAAGAAATAGTCTTTGGCATTGTTCCGTTTTTATTTGATACCCATCAAGCAGGTATGTCTCAAAAACTTCCCTTGATCCAATTGTACGGTTTCCTTTTTATCCACAGACCCCTGGTAAAATCAGGAAAATCCTGTGGTTCACCATTGTTGGCTATGGAAGCCTCCGATAAAGGTGTTACCGAGTTCCAAGCAGCTGCGTCATACGCATCCATAGAAGGGGCGATATTGGCCTTGGCAGATTCCACAAAGGCGTTCAGCACAAAGAAATCCATTCCACCATGTCCGGCATCCATCGCATACTCCCCATATTTTTTCCACAAGGGGTGATCGTACTTTGTCAGCCACTCATCGGCGGCATCCCATTTGTGGGGCTCTGATTTCCCTTCAATATAAATTCTATTTCCATCAACTTCCCAAAGTCCGTTTGCACCTTGCACCCTAAAGCCCAATGAATAGGGTCTTGGTAAATTACAGTCATGGGTTATGATAATCGTTTCACCCATTGCCGTTTTAATGGTAGAGGTGATAACATCGCCCTGTTTGAACTTTATTTTGGCATTCGGATGGTTTTCCCCACCAACTCCCACAACGTAGTGTCTAATTGTTTAAATAAACTATATTATTGTATCTTTGGCGCATGGCAAGACATGCACCCACACTCAGGATCCCGCCTGCGGATCTTGACAGATTGAAAGGTTGGTCAAAGAGCCGGA
>JAJRSY010000156.1 GCA_024278565.1 Bacteroidota bacterium | reverse complement strand
GTCAAGACCCATTCGCCTTTATTGATCAAGGGTTCTGCTTGCTTGTATTTTATGGTTTTGCTTTCGCCCGACATGATGTTCTTGATTGTTACCCGGTCATTTCTACCAATTTTTTTTGTTTCACGAACAATGGTTTCGGTTACCGGGGGCCTTCCACCTTGATTTTGGCCAATTGCCCTGCTTTGCGCCGCCCGTTCATCACTGTTCGGGATTTCTTCCTTACTAGCCTGTAAGTTTTCTTTAGGTCGCTGCACGGTATCTGCCTGTTGAATATCATCAGGGTTTCCGCTGGGCAGTTCTCCCTTGAACAGAAAGGACAATATCTCTTTGTTTACCTTTTCGATCATGCCCTTGAAAAGTTCAAAAGCCTCGAACTTATAGATCAATAAAGGGTCTTTTTGTTCGTGTACCGCCAGTTGAACGGATTGTTTCAATTCATCCATTTTTCGTAAATGGGTTTTCCAGGTGTCATCGATAATCGCCAGCGAGATGTTCTTTTCGAAATCGGTCACCAGCTGTTGCCCATTACTTTCATAGGCATCTTGTAGGTTGGTAACTACATTAAGCGTTTTTATGCCATCGGTAAAAGGAACTACGATACGTTCGAATTTATTGGCATTGTCTTCATATACCCTTTTAATCACCGGAAATGCTTTTGCAGCATTATTTTCAATCTTTTCTTGGTAATGGTCTAAGGTTGCCTTGTATAATGTATTCGCTATTTCCTGTACCCCTTGTTTTTCAAATTCGTTCTCAGAAATCGGCGAGGTTATCGAAAAGTATTTTATGAGTTCAAATTCAAAGTTTTTGTAGTCATTGACAGCTTTGTTCTGATCGGTAATGACCTCACAGGTGTCATAGACCATATTGGCAATATCTACTTTAAGTCGTTCTCCCTGTAGGGCGTGTCGCCTTCTTTTATAGACCACCTCTCTTTGGGCGTTCATTACATCATCATATTCCAACAAACGTTTACGAACCCCAAAGTTGTTTTCCTCTACCTTCTTTTGGGCGCGTTCGATAGATTTTGTCATCATTGAATGTTGAATGACCTCACCTTCTTCAAGTCCCATTTTATCCATCATTTTCGCTACCCGGTCAGAACCGAACAAACGCATGAGGTTATCTTCGAGTGATACGTAAAACTGTGAACTACCTGGATCCCCTTGACGGCCAGAACGGCCTCTTAACTGCCGGTCTACACGTCGTGAATCATGCCGTTCGGTGCCTACTATGGCCAAACCGCCTACCTTTTTCACCTCATCTGACAGTTTAATATCGGTACCACGACCTGCCATGTTGGTAGCTATTGTAACAATACCGGCATTACCTGCTTCGGCGACAACATCGGCTTCTCTTTTATGGAGTTTTGCGTTCAATACGTTATGCGGTACTTTGCGAATGTTCAACATTCGAGATAGAAGTTCAGATATCTCGACCGATGTAGTACCAATCAAAACGGGCCTGCCCGATTGCGAGAGCTTGGTTACCTCTTCGATAATGGCATTGTATTTTTCGCGTTTGGTCTTGTAGATCAAATCGTTTCTATCGTTACGTGCAATGGGTCGATTGGTGGGAATCTCCATTACATCCAACTTATATATTTCCCAGAATTCACCTGCTTCGGTAATTGCCGTACCGGTCATACCCGAAAGCTTTTTATACATTCTAAAAAAGTTCTGCAGGGTAACCGTGGCGAAAGTTTGGGTCAGCGCCTCGATCTTTACGTTCTCTTTTGCTTCAATGGCCTGGTGCAGTCCGTCAGAGTAGCGACGGCCGTCCATAATACGACCGGTCTGTTCGTCTACGATCATTACCTTATCCTCCATCACAACATACTCTACATCTTTTTCAAAAAGTGTATAGGCTTTGAGCAATTGGCTCATGGTATGAATGCGTTCGCTCTTTATGGTGAAATCTTTGAAGAGCTCTTCTTTGAGTTCGGCTTCTTTTTCAATTTCAAGATTCTGGTTTTCGATCAAGGCGATCTCACCGCCAATATCGGGCATTATAAAGAAATCTCTGTTCTGTTCCCCAGAAATATAGTCAACACCCTTATCGGTCAATTCAATTTGGTTGTTCTTTTCATCAATAACGAACAATAGGTCTTCATCTACCTTTGGCATTTCACGGTTATTGTCCTGCATATAAAAGTTCTCGGTCTTTTGCAGCAATTGTTTTACCCCTTCTTCACTCAAAAACTTGATAAGCGCTTTGTTCTTGGGCAGACCTCTATGCACACGTAGTAATAAAAAGCCTCCTTCTTTGGTTTCGCCCGAGGAAATCATTTTTTTTGCTTCAGACAAAACCCCCGTCAAATGTTGTCGTTGTTTTTGAACGATCTCACTGACTTTTGGTTTTAGTTCGTTGAACTCATGGCGGTCACCTTCCGGTACGGGGCCTGAAATGATCAGGGGCGTACGGGCATCATCGATAAGTACCGAATCAACCTCATCCACAATGGCAAAATTATGTGGGCGTTGCACCAGATCTTTTGGGGTATGCGCCATATTGTCCCTCAGGTAATCGAAACCGAATTCGTTATTGGTACCGTAGGTAATATCTGCGTTGTATGCTGCTTTTCTACCCTCTGAATTTGGTTTGTGATGGTCGATACAGTCAATCGAAAGCCCGTGGAACTGAAATATAGGCGCCATCCAAGCACTGTCACGTTTTGCTAGATAATCGTTTACGGTAACCAGATGCGCACCATTTCCTGTAAGTCCGTTCAAATATAGGGGCAGGGTGGCCACAAGGGTTTTACCTTCGCCCGTATGCATCTCGGCGATTTTACCTTGGTGCATTGCAATACCTCCTACAAGCTGTACGTCATAGTGCACCATATCCCAGGTCACTTCTTTTCCAGCGGCGTTCCATGAATTGCCCCAAATGGCTTTATCCCCATTCAAGGTCACATAGTCATTATCGCCAGAAAGCTCTCTATCATTCTCTGTTGCTGAGACCTCAAGGGTTGAGTTGTTGACAAAACGTTTTGCAGTTTCTTTTACTACCGCAAAGGCCTCAGGTAAGATAGCGCTAAGGGTTTTTTCTGTAACTGTATAGGCTTCATCTTTTAGCTTGTCTATTTCAACATAGATGTCCTCATTTTTGTCAATATCATCTGAAGCTTTCACTTCTTTGGTCAATGCTTCGATTTGATCGTTGATCGATTGCAGGTCGTCTTTGATGCGCATTTTGAATTCAGCGGTCTTTTCACGAAGACCGTCATGGCTCAAACTTCCCAGAGCCGCTTCGAACGATTTAATCTGATCTACAATGGGCTGCAGCTCTTTGACATCTTTCTGCGATTTATCGCCAACGAACGCCTTTAATATTGAATTTATAAAACTCATACTACTTTTTTAATAGTGATGAACCGCTTTTTTGGGGTTTAGAACCCTGCGGTACGAATATTCTTTTTATTGTCAATTGAATTAGCAAAAGACATTCCAGTTTTTAATTTGGAAAAAACGGGACTTTTACCTGACAAAATTACATAAAAAAAAAGCCTCATAAGAGACTTTTTCGATTCAATTCTGAAGAACAGGGTATTAATATTCATCCTCGTTCCAAAGGTAATCTTCCTCGGTAGGATAATCTGGCCATATTTCTTCGATAGATTCGTATACTTCTCCTCCTTCTTCCTCCATTGACTGTAGGTTTTCTACAACTTCTAAAGGTGCTCCGGTACGAATCGAGTAATCGATTAATTCGTCTTTTGTGGCGGGCCATGGTGCATCACTTAAATAAGATGCTAATTCTAATGTCCAATACATGGTAATAGTTTGATTTTAATTTTTGCAAAACTAATTTTTATAAACAGATTGCCAAATGATTTTGGAACTATTTGGTCTTATTTATCAACAATTATTTTTGCTTTGATAATTTGATAACGAAGAAAATCTTAATTTATTCCCACTAGTGGGTTTATTACCTCAATAAGTTGTACAAGAGACTTTTATTAAAGCCAAACACGTTTTAGAAGTAATTTGATCAATTTTTTTTGGGAATCCATTTGACTTCTTCCACTTTGAGATGTAATGACAATTTTCGAGCCAATACAAACAAGTAGTCTGAGAGCCTGTTGATATATGACAAAACCTTTTCGTCAAGAGGCTCGTTTTCATGAAGGTGCGAAGTCAGGCGTTCTGCACGGCGGCAAACGGTACGGGCTATGTGACAATATGACACCGTGGTGTGCCCACCCGGTATGATGAAATGGGTCATGGGCGGTAAAACCTCGTTCATTTTATCCATTTCTTTTTCCAAAAATTCAATATCGCTATTTTCGATCTTAGGAATCGTGAGGCGTTCCTTTCCGTTTTTTAAGATTGCTTTTTTAGGATCGGTCGCCAAAATGGATCCAACGGTAAAGAGTTTTTCTTGAATATGGATCAGTGTTTTTTTAGAGGCGGCATCAATTTTTTGATCACGGATCAGGCCTAACCATGAATTCAGTTCGTCAATGGTACCGTAACTCTCGATCCTGATATGGTGTTTGGCAACACGGGTTCCGCCGAACAATGCCGTTGTGCCCTTATCGCCTGTTTTGGTATATATTTTCATTTGGTTTCATAATCAAGTTCAAAACACAAGCTCAAATTCAAATCTGCCTGTACTGCCTACGGCAGTTAAACTGTGAGGCATGGTTCAAATTCAATGACTCAGCTTTCAGGATAAGCAAGAACAAGCAATTACTTACTGCTCTATTTTCAAACAATTTTATTCCACTCCCAAATTCAGATTTTCTAACACGGAATTTAATTTCACAAGAGACTCTTCATCAATCAGTTCTATGTTAATTCTCAATTCAGTTGATTCAGTTTTCAATATAAAATCTCCCGCAAACTTCTTGATACTTCTAATTTCATTTAGACCTATTTTTTTCGATGGCAGCCGGTTTTTTGTAATAATTCCATTTTCAATTGTCAAATAGTGCTTGTTGCTTTCAAAAAGATTAAGTTACAAGATAATAAGATACCGATTATTAAATATCCATAATTGAACACATTTTTCAAATTGAAAATTACTGCTGTTGTTCCTAGAACCAACCATAAGACTCCAAAAATCAGATAATGCTTAAGTCGTTTTCTTTTGAATTGTGTTTTCATTTTTATTAACTGCTTGGCAACTGATAACAGTTCACTGCTCGTTGCTCGTTGATTGTTTCTCGTTTATTTGTAGATTCCATAATCAATAACCTAGTATCTACTGTTCACTGTTTATTGTTTATTGTTCACTGTTCACTGCTTATTGTTCACTGTTCACTGTTTACTTTTTATCGTTGCGTTTGTAATCGTTCATGAACTTTCTTGATTTTCGTCGCTTCGATTTACTTCGACTGGTCATGGTTACTATGAGGTATACCATGAATACCGCTCCTAAAAGAAAATAAATCGTATTGTTGGTCATCGCTAAAAAATCTATGGTTAAAATTACAGGATTAAATCCGAATCTTAAAATGCTCTTTTTCTTGTTCCTTTCTGAAGAAAAGAATGCCACAGTGAAATAGGTCGATCGAAACCCTAACCGTTTCGTTTTGTCGTACATCATGCCAAGCCCGGTTATTGGCTCTGTTTTGATGAATATGGTCTATAAGTAGCAAGGTGTCATTATGAATTTGTTCTTTGTTTTTTGTTAGTATAGCCGTCAATTCAGATGTTGGATGCTCAATATAAATCAGGTCATAAGGCCCTTCTTCATTGATTCTAACTTCATATTCTTGAAGTGTTTTCGCTATACCCTTTTGATCACCACTATCCCATTTAACGTCCTTTACTGAAAAGAACGGGATGCTCTTTAATAAAGCATCCAAACTTTTTGATGCCTTGTATTTCGGTTTGGCATACAAACATTTTGTGACATAGTCATAAACAAAAGGTGAATGCACCCCATGCTGGTTGGTAGCGATCATCAAGAACTTCAGGTGTGAAATGAATTTGAACATCGTTTTAAATGGGTATTCTCGATTCTTATAAAAATTAAAACAATACCACGAACTAAAAACTTACTCGATCAGTGCCGATAGCTCGAACCAACGTTCTGTTTTTGTTTCGATTTCACCTTCAATCTGTTTTAATTCGACCGAAAGCTCCTTTATTTTGTCACCAGAAAGCGAACCATCAGAAAATTGTTGCTGTACTGTCTCTTTTTCGGTTTCGAGTTTTTTAATCTCACGCTCTAGGTTTTTGTGTTCTTTTTGCTCTAAAAAGGACAGTTGAACCCCTTTCTCTTTCGTTTTCCATGATTTTTTTGAAGCCTTGTCCGCTTTGTTTTTCTTCTTGGCCTCTTGTTCATCAATCTCGGCACTGTCTTCATAAGCCCTAAAATCAGAGTAGTTGCCAGGAAAACCCTCAATGACCGCATTGCCCCTAAAAACAAAAAGGTGATCAACTACCTTGTCCATAAAATAGCGATCGTGCGAGACTACTAAAAGGCAGCCCGGAAAATCCAACAAAAAACTCTCAAGTACGTTCAGGGTTACAATATCAAGGTCATTGGTGGGTTCGTCCAATATCAAGAAATTCGGATTTTGAATGAGCACCGTACATAAATACAGGCGTTTGCGTTCGCCGCCACTCAATTTATCGACAAAATCATACTGTTTTTTGCGATCAAAGAGAAAACGCTCCAACAGCTGTTGGGCCGATATTTGCCTCCCTTTCATCAACGGAATATAGTCACCGAACTCACGTATGACATCAATCACTTTCTGGCCCGGTTTTATTTGAATTCCCTTTTGGGTATAATAGCCGAACTTGATGGTCTCACCAACGACCACCTTGCCCGAATCGGGTTGGTCGGCACCCGTCAGTATATTTAAAAAAGTGGATTTTCCGCTACCGTTTTTACCGATAATGCCGATGCGCTCGCCTTTTAAAAAGGTATGATCGAACTTGTCTAAAATGGGCTTGTCAGGGTACGATTTTGAGATTTTATGCAGCTCGAGGATTTTGCTTCCCATACGTGACATATTTATCTCAAGCTGTACCTCGTGCTCTTTGCGGCGCTGGCCCGCTTTTTCTTTTATGGCGTTGAAATCCTCGATCCTCGATTTTGATTTTGTGGTACGCGCCTTGGGCTGTCTGCGCATCCAGTTCAACTCTTTTTTAAACAATATTTTTGTTTTATGGTGCTCCATCGCCTCTTGTTCAATACGCGCCTCCTTTTTCTCTAGGTAGTACGAATAGTTGCCCTTGTAAGGGTGCAGTTTGCCGTTGTCGAGCTCAATGATCCCATTGCAGACCCGCTCTAAAAAATAACGGTCGTGGGTGACCATGAAAAGGGTCATGTTCTCTTTTGCGAAATACTGTTCGAGCCATTCGATCATTTCAAGATCCAAATGGTTGGTGGGCTCGTCCAAAATGAGTAATTCAGGTCTATTGATCAGCGCATTGGCCAAAGACAGGCGTTTTTTTTGTCCGCCAGAGAGCAAGCCAACTTTTGCATCTAGGTCTTCCAATTTCAATTTAAACAGAATTTGTTTGTACTGGGTCTCGAAATCCCACGCGTCATAACGCTCCATACCCTCAAAGGCTTTTTGGTATGCTTCGGCATCTTCGGGGTTTGCCAAGGCCTTTTCGTAGTTGGATAGAATTTTAAGCACCTCATTATCAGAGGCGAAAATGGTTTCTTCTACGGTCAAGTCAGGATCTAACAGGGGTTCTTGCTCTAAAAAGGAAACCCGGATTCCCTTGCGGTAGTTTACCTGCCCAGAATCGGGAGAATCACTGCCTGACAGTATTTTTAATATTGATGTTTTGCCTGTACCGTTCTTGGCAATCAGAGCGATCTTTTGGTCTTTATTGATGCCAAATGACAGCTTCTCAAAGAGAACAAGTTCACCGAAAGATTTAGCTATGTTTTCTACTGTAAGTAAGTTCATTTGGTTTAGTTTGAGATTTTTCTTTTTGCAAGGGCGTTCAAAAATAGTAGTGCTGCAATAAACAGTGCTATACGCGCAATAAAATCACCATATTTTACATACAATGTAGTTTTTTCCTTAATTTCAACCCTGCCCTTCAACGCCCCTTTTTCGCCATAGGCCAAGGTTTTGGTAATGATGCCCTGTGGGGTAATAAAGGCCGAAATACCTGTGTTGGCACTACGTGCGACACTTCTTCTTGTTTCTACCGCCCTTAATCTGGCATAACTCAAATGTTGCTTGTGGCCCTGTGAGGTCTTCCACCAGCCATCATTAGTAATAATGGTCAAAAAATTGGCGCCATTGCGCACATATTCAGTAACATACTCCCCATAAATCGATTCGTAACAGATGATGGGCGCAACCCTAAAATCTCCATTCTCGGCGACAAAAACTTCGCGTTCGTCTTGCAGCCCCCTTGCTGATATGGTACCCCCAAGATCCAACATCACATTTCCCAAAAGGGGTTCTAAAATATTTTTAAAGGGAAACGTTTCAACACCCACGACCAACTTAGATTTTATATAGGTTTCAAGGGGTGTGCTTTTGTTGATAAAAACAGCCGCATTGTAATAGTCGACCCAATCGCCCCTTTTGGTTAGGTTGGCCGTTTTTGAAGGCTTTTCTTTCTGTGGGTACAGTCGGTATAGGTCTGCCCCTGCAAGTATACTCAGATTCGGGTAGTCGTCGACCAAAGCGTTCAATAACGCATACCCTTCGGTTTTTTGAAAATGATCAATAGGCGTAATCGTTGACAATACCGTTTCAGGAGCCATGACAAAACTCGTTTTCTGGGTCAGAAAGGGTCTTGCTAACTCGACGAGGCTCGCTGCCGTTTTTGCATTTTTTTGATTGTATTTTTCGGTATAGGGGTCAACGTTGGGCTGTAACAATACCACTTCGGTCCTAGTGTTCGAAGCCTCGTAGTTCTCGAATAAGAACAAAGAAACGATTATGGGCAGGGCGATCCAAACGATTTGCATAGATACCTGTAATACCAACTTTCTTTTAGCCCTAACTTTGGTATAGCCAATCACCGCTGAAAAGATTCCGGCATTCACTATCCAGATCCAAAGACTGCCACCGAAAATGCCCGTAAACTCATACCATTGAACCCAATGAATAGTTTCTGAAAAAACGTTGCCTAAATTCAACCAGGGCCAAGAAAAAGCCCAACCAAGATGTAGTTTTTCAAAAGACATCCAAAGGGCGGCCAAGAAAAAAAGACTTTGTTTTTGGGGCAGGCGACGGGCCACGATATGGTACAACAAAAAGAGGGTAGCCATCAACAGTGAATTGACCAAGACTGCAAAAAGCCCTCCGAAAACCGAAGAGTAAATGAGCCAACCGGTCGTAAAGGCATTCCATATCACAAAGCTGATATAGCTTAGAAAAAAGACCTGAGTCTTGTGCCTTTTGACGCCATTTGTTCTACAATTGTGCTCCAACACCAAAAGCGGCACAAAGGCCACAAAAATCAAAACTGCAATACCGTTGGTGGGCCATGATGCCGCTAAAAGCAATCCTGATGAAAGGGCCAAGGCTAAATTTTTTCTCATAGAATGGATTCTCTGGGCAAATATCCACATAAAATACGGCAAGTGGAACAAGACCAAAGCGTTTCATCGAAAAATTGTCTTATTTTT
This sequence comes from Bacteroidota bacterium, assembly GCA_024278565.1. Classification (GTDB taxonomy): domain Bacteria; phylum Bacteroidota; class Bacteroidia; order Flavobacteriales; family Flavobacteriaceae; genus Maribacter_C. Next base: position 1,808 of record JAJRSY010000156.1, on the reverse strand, counting down.
ACTCCCACTAGTGGGTTTTCTGCTCCGACTCCTGACTGGCAGGCTGGGGTGAATTCCTTTTAACCCTCGTGTGTTTTTCCGAGGTAGTTTACTAAAAGACCGATCAATGAAACGACATATTCCGAACCTGATTACCCTATTGAATGTTTTTTGTGGCTGTGTAGCTACCGTATTTGCAGTTTTGAACCAGTTAGAACTGGCCGCATTTTTTGTTTTTCTAGGGATACTATTCGATTTTTTTGACGGACTCGCAGCGCGCGTTTTAGACGTAAGAAGTGAGTTGGGGCTGCAGCTCGATTCTTTGGCCGATGTGATTACCAGTGGTTTGGTGCCGGGCATTGTTATGTTCCAATTGTTGGGCATGTCACTATCGGGCGGGTGGAATGTTGATCTATCGACCCAAGCACAAGATGCCACTTTTTGGGTAGGGCTAAAAGTCGCCCCTTTGCCCTTTTTGGGTTTTTTGATTACCCTTGCCTCTGCCTACCGTTTGGCAAAATTCAATCTTGATGAAAATCAGGTCTCCTCTTTTATAGGTCTACCGACCCCAGCGAATGCCCTCTTGATCGTTTCTTTGCCGCTGATCTTATTGTACCAGAACAACGATCTCTTGAGCGATATCATTTTGAACCAATGGTTTTTGATTGGTTTGACGCTGCTGAGTGCCTTTCTGTTGAATTCAAGAATTAAGCTCTTTGCCCTAAAGTTCAAAAACTGGGGCTTTCAAGACAATGCCCTGCGCTATGTGTTTATTGTGGTCAGTCTGGTGCTCTTGATCACCTTGAAATTTTTGGCCGTACCACTGATCATTGCTTTTTATGTATTGAGTTCGCTGATCAGCAATTTGAGCACGAGAACTACCAAAGCGGTATAGGGTGAACGCTGTTGTTGACCTGTAGCGAAACCCGCTTCTGAAGATGTAGGTATCTTATATGCCAAATGGAAGTTACTGTTTCGGTTTTTGTGAACTGGTGAAAATCATAACCAATAAAACGTTATCTTGAGAGGGTAATTGATTTGCAGCTATATTTATCATTTGCTAGATTCAATTAATAAGCGCAACAGATTGGTTGAAATTATTTAAAAATACTTCGTTAGGGGTTTTATATCCTAATAATTTTCGTAACAGTTGGGTCTATTCCAAAAATAGGACAAAATTCCCGGTATAAATATTTTTTGTGCTTAGTATCAATATATTACAATTTTTTTCCGAGTCAAATGCCCATGGTAATTATCCACCATCTTGAAAGACAAAATTCGAATATATTAAATAATAGTATTTTAATTGGTTTGACGAACTTTTCTAACTGTAAAACATAGCGACAGGTGCTAAATCAACACATTTGGATAAATTTTGGTTACAACGCTACTAAATTGTACGCTAAAGAATAATTTTTAACGTTTAATTAAGAGCTCCTAGAGAGCGTAATTTCCCTTTCAAGAATTTTTCTTCGATTTCAAAAGAATAATGGCCTAACATATTTATATGATCAAATCACCTCTATATTAGATCTATCTAAATATACTTTCTGATTTCACCGATAAATGTAATATCTTAGTCGTAATCAAACATTTTTTCCAAATCTAAATAAATTATGACAATTTATGATTTTATGATATTGAGCAATGAGGAACAAATGGCCCAGGTCATGTTGCACGGGACGCTGGTTACAAAACTTTCTGTGGACCACAAGCTATGTGTCCTCTATTCGCTGAACACTTTCTATTTTGAACTTCAATACCATGGTGAAACCGCTAAATCAACAAAACAGGAAGCCCTGTTGGTTAGCAAACACATCTTCCGATCG
>JAJRSY010000155.1 GCA_024278565.1 Bacteroidota bacterium | reverse complement strand
GCGCTCTTCGGTTTTCAGATAACCGATCAGTTCATGTTGGGCCTTGCCTATGATAGGGAAATCACCGAACTGGGCAATTCAACATTCAATGATGGCTCTTTTGAAGTGCTCTTGCGCTATGAGTTCAAAACACGGTACAAAAATGTGCTAACACCTAGATTCTTCTAAAAAACACTACGATGAACAAAAAAATAAAATACATGCTCTGCGGTTCTTTAATGGTATGCGCCCTGATTACCGCACAGGACAGAAAATTGGAAAAAGCCGAAAAAAATTTCGAGAACTATGCGTATGCGGTTTCCATAGAAAACTACGAGGTACTTGTAGATAAGGGCTATACCGAAGAAGAGATTTTCAAGAACTTGGGCTATGCCAATTACCAAAATGCAAATTACGGCGAAGCGGCGAACTGGTTCAGTAAACTTTTTAAGCTTAAAGGAGCGACCATCGATGCAGAGTATATGTACTGGTATGCGCAATCGCTGAAATCATCAAAAGAATATGAAGCTTCCGATATATGGATGCAAAAATTCCGCGCAGCTAAAAGTGCCGATGTGCGGGCGATAAAAATTACCGAAAATCCTGATTATATGGAAAAAATCGAACGGCAGTCAGGCAGGTATGATATTAAAAGCCTGGCGATCAACTCGGCAGCCTCTGATTTTGCCCCTGCATTCAATGGCGAACAATTGGTTTTCTCCACGGCAAGGGATAGTGGTACGGTAACAAGGCACATCCATCAGTGGAACAACCAGCCTTTTTTGAACCTTTACAGCGCTTCCCCCTCAGAAAACGATGATTTCAACAATGCCGTGAAACTGGACAAAAACGCAAACAAAAAGACCCATGAGTCCTCAGCGGTCTTTACCAGAGATGGTACAACGGTATACTTTACCAGAAACAATTCTGAAAATGGTAATTTCTCTAGGGATGAAGAGGGCATCAGCAGATTGAAGATTTACCGTGCCGCCGTACAAAATGGCACATGGACGAATATTGTCGAACTTCCTTTCAATAGTGATTCCCATTCGGCGGCACACCCTGCCTTGGGCCCTGATGAAGGTAAACTGTACTTTGCTTCCGATATGGCAGGTACCGTTGGCCAATCTGATATTTTCGTAGTGAACATCAATAGCGATGGAAGTATTGGCGCTCCCATTAATTTAGGAAATACCATAAATACAGAGGCCAGAGAGACTTTTCCGTTCGTTACCGCTGACAATGTGCTTTACTTTGCCTCTGATGGACACCCCGGTCTGGGTGGATTGGATGTTTTTGCCACAAGTATCGAGGATATGGGCAACCTCTATATTGTAAACACTGGTAAACCCATAAACAGTGAGCAAGATGACTTTGCTTTTATCATGAACAACGAAACCAAAAAAGGCTTCTTTTCGTCGAACCGTGAAGGCGGTCGGGGCAGTGATGACATCTATGGTTTTACAGAAAAAGAGGAACTGGACCTAAGCTGTAATACCAGTGTCGTTGGTGTGATAAAAGACCAAGAAACAGGTGAACCGATCATAGCCGCAAAAGTTTCGATATTCAATAGTGCAAACGAATTGGTCGCTGAAACGGTTTCAGGTGATGATGGTACATTTACCCTAGACGGTGATTGCAAAGACGGTGATTATAAACTTGTTGCCTCAAAAGAAGATTACAACGAAAGTGAGAAAATGTTCGCCGTGGTAAGTGCAAACGATACTTCGGGTGTTGAGCTCATGTTGGAAAAAACGGTAAAACAGGCGCCCATAGGAGCCGATCTGGTAAAATACCTGAACTTGAAACCTGTGTATTTTGACCTTGACAAGGCCATTATCAGACCAGATGCCTCGATTACAATAATGAAAATAATCGAATACATGAACACTTTTCCGAAGGTCAAGGTACAGGTACAATCGCATACTGATGTAAAGGCAGATAACACCTACAATGAAAGGCTGGCCAAAAGAAGGGCAAAAAACACAGTGGCCCATTTGGTGGCCAACGGCATAGAAGCCTCTAGGCTTTCAAGCGAGGCATTTGGTGAGACAAAAATCACCAATGACTGTAGTACCCGTGATATATGCCCAGATGAAAAACACCAAGAAAACAGACGGTCGGAGTTTATCGTTATTGAGTAGAACAAATTTCATTTTAAAACAAAAAAAGGGGGAAGCAATGCTTCCCCCTTTTTTGTTTTTTACGGCCATTTGAACAAAGAGTGGTAGTTTTGTAGAATTAAAAAAAATCAGATTGATCTACTACCGATCTACACTATTATATGAAAGAAAACAAACAGGTGGTTTATTGGCTCTTTTCGGGCTGTCTTCTCATATTCATCATGGTACTTGTCGGCGGGGTCACGAGACTCACCCATTCCGGCCTGTCCATTTCAGATTACAACCTGATTACAGGTACGATACCACCCTTAAACAATGAAGAATGGCTAGAGGCATTCGATCTGTACAAACAATATCCTGAATACCAAAAAATAAACATCCATTTTACGCTTTCAGATTTCAAGTCCATTTATTTTTGGGAATGGCTGCACCGGTTTATAGGCAGGTTGATAGGAATGGTCTTCATTGTTCCCTTTCTGTATTTTTTAATTCGAAAAAAATTGGACGGACCAACAATCAAAAAATCTTTGATTCTGTTATTGTTGGGGGCGTTTCAAGGGTTTTTAGGCTGGTATATGGTAAAAAGCGGATTGGTGAACAGGCCCGACGTCTCCCATTACAGATTAGCGGCTCACTTGACAACAGCCTTTCTCACCTTTGCATATAGCCTTTGGGTGGCATTAGATCTAATTTATCCGCAGAAAAAAACCATAATCAAAGAATTGAGGAACCTTGTACGAATCACATTTGTACTTTTAATCATACAAATAATATGGGGTGCCTTTGTTGCAGGTCTTGATGCTGGTTTCATTCATAACCATTGGCCCTTTATGAGCGAGGGGAAACTCATGCACAAGACCGTTTATTTAGAACACCGACCACTTATCAAAAACTTTATAGAAGGAAAAAGCGGCGTACAGTTCGTACATAGGTATTTGGCGTATATCGTGGTGGGGCTGATCTTGTTCATAAGTTTCAAAGCAAGTAAAAACCACACTTCCACATTACAAAAAAAAGGAATCCGATCATTGGTTCTACTTGTTCTGTTGCAATTTGTTTTGGGAGTTTTCACCTTGATTTCAGCTGTACCGCTATGGCTGGGGCTTGCGCACCAGGTTGTAGGTTTCCTGCTTTTAGGCGCCATGACCTTTACCTTGCACCAATTCTCTAAATAATAACTAAATATCGTAACTTTGTCCTCCACCAAAAGGTAATTGGCAATGATTTACAAAGTGCGTATAATTTTAGATTCAAAAGAAGATATCTTTAGAGATATTGAAATTGATGCCGGTAATACGATGGAAGAGTTTCATAATGCCATTGCCCAGTCTTTTGGTTTCTTGGGCAATGAAATGGCGTCATTTTACACCTGTGATGATGAATGGGTTCAAGATGAAGAGATCGCACTTTTCGATATGAGCGAAAGTGGTTCTGAAGTACGCCTAATGAACGAAACCATTTTAACAGATCTAATGAACGAGAACACCCCCAAGCTCATCTACGTCTATGATTTTCTAAACCTGTGGACGTTCTTTGTAGAACTGGCCGATATTGTTGAGAACGAGCCCGGCACCCCATACCCCAATGTATTGTTCAGTTTTGGTGAACTACCGGAAACACCACCTGAAAAGAATTTCAAAGCAGACCCAAGTTTTGATTTTGACGATACCTTGGATAATTATGATGATCTTAATTTCGACGAAAACTGGAATTGAAAAATCAAATAAATAATAATTCTTAACCACAATTAATGATCAACCTCTACCCTGCCCAAATCGAAATTATCTCTTTGCACCGTGTGGGCAACAAGAATAAAAACGAAGGCATTTTTCTTTCTGAAGAGCCTTTTGCGCTCAACGATGAAACAAGAGGGCTGTTAAAAGAATATTTTTTCAAGCCCTTTCGTGAAAAAGAAGAAAACTACTTTAAGTTGACCAATGAGGTCGATGTCGAATTCAACAGCCTGCATAAAATTGTTTCTGAAATATTTGATGACCCATCATGCTGTCATATGAATTCAAAAAAGATAGCTACACACCTGTTCGAGCAATCCAATCATCCGCACATCAAAAGTGGTGAGGTTTATGTTGGGTATTTAACAGGATTACTATTGGATAACAATAAGGTAGATGCCATTGGAATATTCAAAAGTGAACTGAAACACGATTTCATTCAATTTGAAGAAAAAGGAAACAATCTTGACATCGTCATACAACAGGGTATCAACATCAATAAACTAGATAAGGGATGCTTGATTTTCAATATTGACAAAGAAGAGGGCTACAAGGTGCTTTCAATAGATAGCAACCGCTACGATGCCAAATATTGGCTGGAAAATTTTTTAGAGGTCGAACCCCTTTCAGATGATAACTTCAAAACTAAAAACTATTTGAAATTCTGTCAAAACTTCGCCAAAGACGTGGTTCTACCGGCCGAGGATAAGCAACAAGAAGTTTTGTTCATGAACAGGGCAGTCAACCACTTTGCCAAGAACGATGCTTTTGAAGAAAGTGTTTTTCTGAACGAGGTTATGGAAAATCCTGAACTGATTCCTGAATTCAAACATTATAAGGTAGAAAAAGGTCCCAAATACAGTATCGAAGATGTCTCTAGCTTCGATATCGCCAATAAGGCGGTTTCAGATGCCAGAAAAAAGATAAAGAACGTTATCACACTAGATACGAATATTCAGATAAAACTTGATTTCATCAACCCTGAATCTGCCGAAAAATTTGTGGAAAAAGGTTGGGACGAAGAGCGTCAAATGTACTATTACCTCGTGTATTTCAATAAAGAACAGAAGAGTTAGTATGATCGGTGGTCAAAATAAAAAACCCAATCGCTAAGACCTAATGTTCCAACGCTATTTTTGTCGAACTTCAAGATGCGGTATATGAAACTGCTGCGTTTAGAACTTACGATCAATAATCTGCTTCATACTTACGTCTTCATAGTTGCGTTGTACAAAATCAAGGGCAAGTTTTAGTATTTGACCCATAGTGGTACATTTTTTAAACTTTTTATCCAACGTGAGTTCATAGATCTGATCACTCAAAAGTTTGATATGGTCTGCCAGAGATATGTGGTCTTCACAACAAATAGCTATGAGCTCCTCTATTCGATCCCCAGAACTGATGATGCGTTTGGCCACAATCGACCTCTCTTCAACCTTGTATTGATCTACAGAGTCTTCTTGCAATTTCTCACGAACCAACGCTACCATTAAATAGTTTTCTTTAAAAAATTGGGGGCGGTAAACCTTCAATTTCCCTTCAAAACATTGTTGGTCAAAATCAATAGGCCTGATCTTATAAACCACATGGTCAAAATCATGGGTTGCAACAATTACATAATTATACGAACGCATATCGCCCAAAAGCCGAATCATACAACGTTCATTGAATTTGACAAACTCTTTGGCCAATTGTGCCTTTTCAGGTTCAGAACATTTAGGAAGATTTTCCTTTATAAACACATCGCCAGGTATACCTGCGATATGCTCTTCGATCAAAGTGTCTTTATACACCAAAAAGTTAAGGTTATAGGGTGAGAGCATGTGCTCTAATTCAAGTCCGTACACCCGCGAAGCATCGGTTTTTTTTACATAAAGATAGGTGAAGTTATCATTTAGAATGTTCCGTATCTTTATTCTAAACGGCTTTGAATTACCAAAAGTGCAGTAATCAATGGCGTCTACATTCAAATATTCGATAATTCGGTCACTACCATCAGAATGCAAGATAGAATAGACCTTTTTTAAACTCAAATCTATTTCTTGTCGCTCATATTCTGAATAATAGACCCGTACCCAAAGCGTATCCTCATCATTGTTGTCATAAACCACCACCGACCCTGAAAACCGTAGTAAGTCCTCATAGAAAATGGGAATTTCTATTTTTCGGCTATATTGTTCCAGATATTTATCCAATTTTTCATTGATAGGATAGGCAGGTTTTTTTTTCGACATTAATTTCTCTTCTGACATAGTACATAATTCATTATACCGGTTCTATTTGTTTTTTACTTTTTTTGGTTTGAATCATCTTAGTGCATAATGTGCCAATTTGAAAATGCAACAATGACCTAATGAACCAATGCTCGAATATATAAAACAATAAACCAAGCTCATACAGCTGTTCTATTCTCCAATTATATCATTCTCCCATTAAATCATTCTCACATTTATTTATTTATTACCCTGAACTGATCGGAACATAATAATTAAATTTGCATTAGCACCATCAAATATAAAAGTGATATACTGTAACAAATTTAAGGTTTCCTCGTCAAGTAAATAACTATCATCAAAAAACTCCTCCTATAGTGGAAAATATACTTACCGTAAGCAACATCACCAAAAAATTCGGATACCTGACCGCCGTCGACAACTTGACCTTCACTATAGAAAAAGGCAATGTTTATGGCATTTTAGGACCAAACGGAAGTGGTAAATCAACTACTTTGGGCATTGTATTGAATGTTGTGAACGCTACTCAAGGTGAGTTTTCGTGGTTCAATGGCAACACCTCAACACATGAGGCACTGAAAAAAGTAGGTGCCATTATCGAACGGCCCAACTTCTACCCTTACATGACCGCAGCTCAAAATCTAAAATTGGTGTGCAAGATCAAAGAGGTTTCTACCGATAAAATCGAGGATAAGTTAGAACTGGTGGGGCTTCTAGATAGAAAAAACAGCAAGTTCAGAACGTATTCATTAGGTATGAAGCAGCGTTTGGCCATTGCCTCTGCCCTATTGAACGACCCTGAAATATTGATTTTGGACGAACCCACAAACGGACTCGACCCCCAGGGAATTCATCAAATACGTGAAATTATCAAAAAGATAGCCTCTGAGGGCACGACCATTCTCTTGGCATCGCATTTGTTAGATGAAGTCGAGAAAGTATGTAGCCATGTGATCATTCTAAGAAAAGGGAAAAAACTGTATTCAGGCCGTGTAGATAGCATGAAGGCAACGCATGGCTTTTTTGAATTGAAGACGGGCCAAACCGGGGCCTTGACCAATTTCTTGGAAACTACGGCAAGTTTTGGACAAGTGAAAATAGAAAACGGGTTGATCACTGCATTCCTAAAAGAGGAAATGAACGCAGAGGAATTGAACAAAGTTCTATTTGAAAAAGGAATCTTTCTTTCTCATTTGGTCAAACGAAAAGAAAGCCTTGAAGAGCAGTTTTTAACCTTGACCGAAAATCAATCTAACCAACCCCTAAAATAATTATGATACGTTTACTACAAATAGAATTCATAAAACTTTGGAACAACAGGGCCAGTAAGGTGCTTGTGATTTCTTATTTTGTATTACTCACCCTAATCTCGTTAATAGCAGCTATAAAATTCAATATCGGCCTCATCAAATTTCATTTGGCAGAAATGGGCATATTTGATTTTCCGTACATCTGGCATTTCAATGCTTTTATCGCTGCATTTTTTAAATTGTTTCTGGCAGTGGTCATTGTTTCGATGGTGGCCAATGAATACAGCAATAAAACGATAAAACAAAACTTGATCGACGGGCTTAGCAAATGGGAATTCATATATTCTAAATTTTTGACCGTATTGGCGTTAGCTGTGATTTCCACTATTTTCCTCTTTATTATTTCGCTTTTACTCGGTATCGGTTACTCGTCCTATGATGAAATCAGTATCATTTTTTCAGGCCTTGAGTTTATATTGGCTTACTTCATAAAATTGGTCGGTTTCTTTTCTTTTTGTCTTTTCTTGGGTATTTTGGTTAAGAGGTCTGCTTTCGCATTAGGGTTCTTAATACTCTGGTCTATTATCGAACAACTTCTTTTTGGGCTTATCGGATGGAAAATCACCAGTTGGGAAACTGCGGCGAAAATCAAAGCACTTTTTCCTCTGCAAGCCATGTCAAATCTTGTTGACGAGCCTTTCACTAGGTTATCGGCCGTACAAAACTTTGGAGACCAAATAGGTGAAGATTTTAAATTCGACTATGCCGTGCACTGGTACGAAATACTGATCGTACTCGGTTGGATCGCCATTTTTATCTATTTATCCTATGTTTTGCTGAAAAAGAGGGATTTGTAGTGCCCTGTAATGTTTACAGAACGTTATAATTTGACTTTGGATCAATACAATTATGGTACGTTCAAAAAGATAAAATCCTTATTTCACGGTAATCAGGGGTGTCGTTCAACAAAAAACCCTATATATTTGCATCATAAATCAATATCGATTAACTATAAAACCATTTTTATGAAACGCTCTCTTTTACTTCTTTTTATTTCTTTAACAACTTTTGCGGCCCAAGCCCAATTCGGAAAAATCCTTAAAAAAGGAAATGTCGATGCCGGTAAAAAACTGGTGAAAGCAGCCACCCTTTCCGACGAGGAAATGGCAACCCTTTCACTACAGTCCGTTGAGTGGATGGACGGGAACAACCCCATAGCCGAAGCAGGCGACCCCTATGGTGATAGATTGCAAAAACTGGTCAGCGGACTGGAAAATGAAGATGGGCTTAACTTGAATTTTAAAGTCTATCTAGTAACCGATATCAACGCATTTGCAACTCCTGACGGCAGTGTACGGGTAATGGCAGGTTTAATGGATCTAATGACCGACGAAGAACTAATGAGCATCATAGGTCATGAGATAGGGCATGTCAAACTTGGGCACTCAAAGAAAAGGTATCAATCGGCATACAGTATTTCAGCAGCTAAAGACCTAGCGGCTGCCAATACCGGAGTTGGTAAAATATTGACAGATGAGAAAATTGGTGGCTTTGTAGAAAACGTTGCCAATGCCCAATTTTCGCAAACACACGAATCAGCATCAGACGAATACGGTTTCAAGTTTCTTGTGGTCCACGGTTTCGATTACCACGGTATGGAAAGTGCTTTTAAAAAGCTGGCCGAACTTAGTGACGATGGAGGGAAAGGCTCTTTGACCGCTTCGCACCCTGGCTCTGCCAAACGTTCAGAACGTGCTAAAAAGTGGGCTGAAAAAGAAGATGCCAAAAAGAAATAATCAGGTATTACAAAGTACCAAAGCCTTTGAACAACATTTTATGCGCCAAAGTCACAAATGCTTCCGCTTTTGTAACTTTGGCGCATGAAGTTTAAAATTGTCTCAGAATTCAAACCTACCGGAAATCAGCCCGGGGCCATTAAACAATTGGTGGAGGGAATGGTATCCGGCGACAGGTACCAAACCCTTTTAGGGGTGACCGGTTCGGGCAAAACCTTTACCATAGCCAATGTTATCGAAGAGGTACAGCGACCCACCTTGGTCTTGGCCCACAATAAGACCTTGGCAGCACAGCTCTATTCTGAATTCAAGCAGTTCTTTCCTGAAAATGCAGTGGAGTATTTCGTATCGTATTACGACTATTACCAACCGGAAGCCTATATACCCACTTCGGGACTGTATATTGAAAAAGATCTGTCCATCAACGAGGATATTGAAAAATTGCGCTTGAGCACCACCTCATCCTTATTGTCGGGCAGGCGTGATATTATTGTGGTTGCCTCTGTCTCTTGCCTGTACGGCATCGGAAATCCTGTCGAATTCCAGAAAAATGTCATATCCATCCAAAAAGACCAGGTTATCGCCCGCACCAAATTACTCCACCAATTGGTTCAGGGTCTGTATTCAAGAACAACCGCTGATTTTAAAAATGGTAATTTCAGGGTGAAGGGCGACGTAATCGATGTTTTTCCGAGTTATGCCGACCATGCCTTCAGAATTCATTTTTTTGGGGATGAAATTGAGGAAATCGAAGCCTTTGACCCGTTCAACAACAACGTACTGGAGGTATTTGACACCCTGACGATCTACCCTGCGAATATGTTCGTTACCTCGCAGGATATACTCCAAAATGCCATACATCAAATTCAGGAAGATATGGTGAAACAAGTAACCTATTTCAAAGACATTGGCAAACACCTAGAAGCCAAACGCTTGGAAGAACGTACCAGTTTTGATCTTGAAATGATACGGGAACTGGGGTATTGTTCCGGTATTGAAAACTACTCCAGATATTTGGACGGGCGTGAACCGGGCACCCGCCCTTTCTGTTTGTTGGATTATTTTCCGGATGACTATTTAATGGTGGTCGATGAAAGCCATGTAACCATATCGCAAGTACATGCCATGTACGGGGGCGATCGCTCGAGAAAAGAAAATTTGGTCGAATATGGCTTTCGCCTTCCCGCAGCAATGGACAATCGCCCCCTAAAGTTCGAGGAATTCGAAACCATGCAAAAACAAGTGATCTACGTCAGTGCAACACCGGCCGATTATGAACTGCAATTGTGCCAAGGTGTGGTGGTAGAACAGCTAATTCGCCCTACGGGGCTTTTGGATCCAATCATTGAGGTACGGCCCAGCTTGAACCAGATCGATGATCTAGTGGAAGAAATACATCAAAGGGTAGAGAAAGACGAACGCACCCTTGTCACCACCTTGACCAAACGTATGGCAGAGGAACTTGCCAAATACTTGGACAGGATCAATATTCGTTGTCGCTACATACACAGCGATGTTGATACTTTGGAAAGGGTAGAGATCATGCAGGATCTGCGCAAGGGCATTTTTGATGTACTGATCGGGGTCAATTTATTACGGGAAGGTCTGGATCTGCCCGAAGTTTCGCTGGTTGCCATTTTAGATGCGGACAAAGAAGGGTTTCTACGATCGGCGCGATCTTTGACCCAGACCGTCGGAAGGGCCGCAAGACATTTGAACGGAAAAGCCATCATGTATGCGGACAAAATCACCAACAGTATGCAAAAGACAATCGATGAAACCAACTATCGAAGAGAGAAACAAACCGCATACAATTTAGAACACAATATCACACCCAAAGCCTTGAACAAAAATTTGGATAGTGCCCTGTCAAAGAACTCGGTCTCTACCTATCATTTTAAAAAAGAAGAAATGAGGGCGGCAGAACCGGATCTCGAATATCTTACCAAAGAACAGGTTGAAAAATTGATTCGCAATAAAAGAAAAGCCATGGAAAAAGCAGCCAAAGAACTCGATTTTATGCAAGCCGCAAAACTACGTGATGAAATAAAATTATTGCAAAAAAAACACTAAATTTCAACTTAATTATCGTAATTTGAACTCAAGAATGCTAATTTTTCAAAATGAAAGTTATACTTTACTTAAAAACCGATAAAGTACTGATTGTAAATATTTCACTGTTATTTTTTAGTCTTGTCTAAATTGATTATTTTTCATAAAAAGTACTGATTTCAACCTTTTCAACCGCTGCTTTAATTGCACAAATATCATTTTTAAATCAGACTATTTTTTGTGCCTTTTTCAATTAAAAAAAAGTGCTTCCAAAGAAATTTGAATCGGACTATTCAATACTGAAAATCGACACAAAGTTTCTGATTTTGCTATTCCTTTTTGCGCATCAATTTACGATTTGTTTTAAATATTATGTTTATTTATCGAAAAGCATACCTCATCTTTAACTCTTAAAATCTAACCAAAACACCCCCCTACCCTTTCGTTGAGTTTGTAACGAAAATATCGAAGAACTTGTTTTCGATTTTCAGCTTAACCACCCATTCGAAGAAGTCACCTGAAATAAAATTCTTCTTATTCAATCATGCTCAATTATGAGTTTTTCTTCAAACAAAAAAAAAGCGCTCCATCTCACAATTTGAGACAGAACGCCTTTCAACTAACCAACTAAACCAACCATTATGAAAATTCGCAGTTGCGAACCATCCATAATATTCTATGTCAACTAAGACAGTTCGAT
>JAJRSY010000154.1 GCA_024278565.1 Bacteroidota bacterium | reverse complement strand
TTTTCTCACGATCAATGGACTGATCCCCAAAAAAAAAGGACCGCCCGATCGCAATGTCTCCACAATATGTCTATGAACTTCTTCTTACCAAACCCCAGGACCGAAGCCCCAAAGCGGGTGCAAATATAAGAGGGTTTTTTATTTTGAACAATACATAAATCATTTTTTTTTTTGAAGTTTGTGAAAATAAATGCTAAGCAACTGAATTTCAGATAGTAAAAAAGTTGATTATTTTTTTTCGGGGCAGGGATTGAGCCTTTGTCTGAGCTCTTTTATGGTTCATCAATGTTTTGATGAACCATAAAAAGCGAGTGGCGAAAGCCCGGTGCTACCCAAGTAGCAGCCCCCCAAACCAAAATGACCCTAAAAAACACCTTATTTTACTTGGTTGGTTTCTAAGAAAAGAAGTTCCAAACGAGTCCAAATCGTATGACAAAATCTCGATACGGATAATCTGGCGCCGAGTAATAGTCGTTGCCACCGAACAATGAATTGAAATGCTCTGCCTTTAGATAGATGCGGGTTTGCTGCACCCGGGCATTGATGAAAAAATCGAGCATTGGAAAACCACCCAACTTTTGGTCATTTTGAATATAAAACTCACCTAACAATGGGTTATAGGCATTCATATTATAAGATGTAAAATATTTAAGGGTCACGCCTGTCTGCAAATACATGGCTTTCTTAAAAACATTTGACGAAAAATAAAGTGTGTTGCGTGTTACCACTTGGGGTACATTTAGCACCTTGTTGGACTGGGCGACATTCTGGTACATCAACGTATTGTTCAGTGCAAAACGACCTACCTTGATCTCTTTAGTGTACTTTACCTTTATATGATTGACACTGTTGCTCTCTTGAAATGGTCTTATGAATGCATTTTCGGCACCTTCTTCTAAGGTCTTGGTCGGGTCAAAGGTGAAATAGGTATAGTTGTCCAAGGTCGAATACTTGACAGAAAACCTGCCCCACTTATGGGTGTCTAAATCAAAATAAAGGCTGTTCACCATTTCTTTTTCATAAGTTGTGGTGTTCTGCCAATTGTAATTCTCATAATCACTTTGAAACAACAAGAAATTAAAGTCTGGCATTCTCGAAGATGAATGGAACGCAAACCTGATTTTGTTTTCTTCATTGAACCGATAACTGGCCGATGCATCTAAAATAGTACCTGTCAGGTCTCCTGACAGGTTGTATTTCACTGCCCCTTTCACCAAAAAGCCCCCAATTTGTTTTTTATAATTAGCACCCAAGGCCACCTCTTCGCCTTTTAAGCTGTTTTGAATTTGCTGGGTTCCTATAATCAAAATACTGTTGAGAAAATAGTTATAGCTGTAGATACTTATATTGCCTTGGAGGCTACCTAGGGTAGCATTGTAAAAATCGGCACTAACCTGATTGTTCATGGTCTTTAAATTGACCCTGTCGTTTATTGTTGAAAGTAGCCCGTCACCAAAATAGGCGTTTTGGGCAGTTTGGGTAAATTGATAGTATTTGGTCTCGTAATTGAACTGGTGACCAATGGCAAGAGAGGTCTTTTCGACACTACTGGAGTCTTTTTGTTTTTTGATCAACTTGTATTGATGGTCCAAAAAATAACGTTTGCCCAACACCTTGTTTCCAGCATCATTAAACCTGACATCAACCTTGACCCTGTTCGAGAAATTCGAATCGCCCGACTCAAACTGTTCTCTATTTTTCAAGCCCCCATTTTCTTCGGTTACGATATCTTGGACCGCTATGTGGGTCCTTAGACTATATCTTCCGTTTTTGGCCTGATAGTTGGCGGTTGTTCTGAAATTGCCCGATTGGGCTTGGTTGAACTGGTATTTGCCCAAAGACCGGAAGCCTTTATAGGCTATTGAGAAATTCAACCGTCTTGAGGTGTTGAAGGTCAAAAGGGCGTCCAGTATTTGTCCTTGTTCAAAAGTGGTCTTGAAAAAAAGATCTGTCATGGGGGTTGCTACATTGTAATAGTCGATCTCCTCCATTTCCAGATAATTGAAATGCTTGGCTTTCGCACCCAAGGCCGGGTACAGGCTCTTTCGTTCAAAATCGACCCCCAACTTATTATAGGGCTGCCCTACATTGGCAAACGGCATAAGTTCAAAATTATCTTTTCTGAGATAGTTGTACTTATACTCTTTATTTATAGTCAAGGTGGTATCGAGATAGGTGGTGTCTCTAGCAAAGGAAATTATCTTGTAGTCTTTAATTGTGATTTCGACAGGTTCTGGCTCTAGGCCGTTCCGTTCTCTTTGATTCTTAATCAGCGCCAAAGTATCGAACTCTTTAACTGGGGGAAGCGAATCGTTTTGCGCGAACAAGGTGTTGCCCAGAACACCTAAAAATACCAGAAAAAAATATCTCATTGTACAAAGTTACGGGGCAAAGTTAATTTTTTTTGTTCGTAATAAAATGTGAAAGTTTGCTAAATTGAGGAAAGTACATGATTCTTGCACATGTGGATTTACCTAAACAATTAAATACTGTTGTCCGATAAAAGACAAAAGACCGCTTTGCTATTAGACAAAAGACTTGATTGTAACCAACTGATATTCCATTGTTTGTCAAATCATTTTTTTTTTACAATAACCAGTATTCAAAAAATATGAAAAGCAAGCTTTCTCTTCAGATAAAACCCCCTGGCTCATTTCTGTAGGTAGGCTTTAAGGGTTTTGCGAATTTTTAATCGAACAACAATGACAATTAAAGTATATTCGCTATTAACCGTTACTGTTCTTATTTTGCTAAAATCATTTTATAGCATTCTTGATGAAGCTGGGACCGATGAAGCTGGCCGAGGCTGCCTTGCTGGGCCGGTAACGGCTGCTGCAATAATTCTACCTGAAGATTTCAAAAACAGCCTTCTCAACGATTCGAAATTATTGTCGGAAAAAAAAAGGGCAATTCTAAAACCCATTTTAGAGAAAAACGCCATTAGTTTTGGTGTGGCGCACATACTGCCCAATAAAATCGATGTGGTAAATATTTTAAACGCCTCAATATTGGCCATGCACAAGGCCATTGCCCAATTAAACGCTGACCCAAAATTCATTATAGTGGACGGCAACCGATTCAAACCTTATAAGAACATACCTTATGAATGTATTATCAAAGGGGATGGAAAATATATGAGCATTGCCGCCGCATCGGTATTGGCGAAGACCTACCGCGATGCCTATATGGAAAAACTTCATGCTGAGTACCCCATGTACAATTGGAAAAAGAACAAGGGCTACCCAACCAAAGAACACCGTGAGGCCATTCGAGAATATGGCATCACCAAGTACCATAGAAAAAGTTTTAGGCAATTGCCAGGGCAGTATACTTTGCCTTTCGAAAAGGAGTGATTAATCAGTTGGTCAAGTGTTTGATAACCAGGATATTAATCTGATCAAAAACAGAAATGGTCTCAAAATAATGTTCGATTTTCATTCGATAATTCATAATCGTCTGAGTGTCAGTAAAATTAAGATTTTGTTAAAATTTTTGGACTCAAAATCAATATTTTGTTAAAATTTTTGGACTAAAATACTGCATATCAATTTATTAGCCCATTTGTGTGTTAAAAATATGCACACTGATTAGTTATGGAAATTGATACCTTTGTAAAAAAGTGTAGTTGATGAAATACAGAATAGTTATTCTCTTTGCCCTCTTTTCAATAATAAGTTGTACTTCAGAAAGCCCCTCAATTACTCCCTTAAAAAACTATATACCCGAAAATGCCTCAGTAATCATCAAGATCAATGACTTCCCTGCATTTAAAAAAACAATTGAAAATAACGTTTTTCTTACCGAATCAAACACAGCTCAGGTATACGGAGCAATATTGGACAAAGTGAAGTATCTAGATTATCTGCAGCCTAAATCTAAAAGTATATTGGTGTTTACTGAACTCGACAAAGGCGATTTTGAGTTTGTTTTTGTGATGAACACCACGCCCGGTCCCTTTAATCACAAACTTGCCAAGAATCTAAAAATGGATCATATCGATTTTGAGAACTCTACCTTTGATAGGTATCAGATCGACAATGAAGTTTTTTACGGCTTAAAATCAAATGACAAAACAATAGTAAGCTCCTCAAAATTATTGTTACAAAAATTCGACGGTGATATTGAACCAGATCAGTCTGAGATACTTCTAAAACTCTTCAAGACTTCAGCCAAAAACAACCCTGCATCCGTTTTTGTGAACCTAGACAACAGCAATGCGCTTTTACGATCATTGCTGAAAGAAAATTCGCAGTTGGTCATTTCTGGTTTTTCAGATTGGATCTCATTGGACCTTACTACAAACACCCATAAATTCGGCCTCAATGGTATTAGTGTCGCCAACGACTCAACATGGAATTTTGTAGACCTGTTCGCCAACACAAAACCCATCACCAACACAACGGCATCCTTTGCCCCGTACGAGGCCGATGCCATTTTATCATTTCCTTTGATGACTATCAAATATTTGCGCAGAACCAGCAAAGCTATTTAAACCTCTCATCGCCTTTAGATTCCATTTTCAGTACTGTTAAAGAAATAGGCTTCATCTATCTAAATTCGCAAAAAGCAATTGTTTTGAACACGTATGGATCTGAGTCTATTTCAAAATATTTGGGCAGCATAAAAAAAGGTGTTTCCAATTTTCAGGGAAGTGAAATATTAGAACTGCGCCAGACCGATATCTTAAACCAAACCCTACCCCCTGTCGTTAAAAATTTCAATGCGAAGTTTTGTGCGATCATTGAGGATGCTTTTGTGTTTTCTGAAAACAAGGGCCTACTGGAAACAGTCATTGGCAGTTATAAAAACAAAAACACCTTTGACAAAGCCCCGGTCTATGAAACCACAAACCAAGAACTGGCAAAAGAATCCACTGTGCTTTTTATTTCCAATCCCAAGAATATCGATAGGGTGGTAAAGGATAACTTTTCGGCTGATTTTCACCAAGACTTCGGTAAGCTTGTATTATCAAAATATGCCTTTGCATCGCAGATTATTGCCGACAAAAACTTTTACCATACCAATATCATTGTTCAAAAAACCAAAAGTGAAGAGGGTTCAACAAGTGCCATGCCACTTTTTTCGATCAAGCTTGATGGTGCAATCGCTACCGACCCGCAATTTGTTACCAACCATCAAACCCAAAAGAAAGAAATTGTGGTCCAAGATCAAAACAATGTGTTGTACTTAATTTCAAACAAAGGAAAAACGCTTTGGAAAAAACAATTGGAAGGAAAGGTTCAAGGAAAAATAGCCCAGGTCGACATCTTCAAAAACGGCAGGCTGCAATTGGCATTTACCACCAACAACCAATTCTTGGTATTGAATCGCTATGGAAAGGAAGTGCGTCAATTTACCAAAACGTTTGAAGGGGGAAACCTCAACCCTTTGGCCGTTTTTGACTATGAAGGCAAAAAAAACTATCGATTTGTAGTTGTTCAGGGCAAAAAAATATTCATGTACAATAGTCAGGCAGCCATAGTTGACGGGTTTAAATACACTAAGGCTGAGAAGCCCGTTTTAGGCACACCCAAGCATATAGTAATCGGTAAGAAAGATTTTCTGGTATTCAAATTGCAAGATGGCAGCTTAAAGCTATTGAACCGGGTCGGCGATGTCAGAACTGAGGTTGACAAAAAAATTAGTTTTTCTAAAAATGAGGTATACCGCCACAAAAACAAGTTCACCCTTACCGATACAAAAGGGGTGCTGTACCAAATTGACCCAAGGGGCAAAATCACCAAGAACAACCTCAACCTATCAAACGACCATGGCATGGTAGCAACAGATAAAACCCTAGTTTTAATGAACGATAATACCTTGACCATAAAAGGAAAACCTGTAGAATTGGAACTGGGCGTATACTCCCCGCCCAGAATATTTTATCTCTACGATAAAATTTATGTCAGTGTCACCGATTTACAAAACCAAAGGATCTACCTTTTCGACAGCCAAGC
>JAJRSY010000153.1 GCA_024278565.1 Bacteroidota bacterium | reverse complement strand
GAAGAGGTGTTCCCTCCCCCTTCGGGGAGGGTTAGGGTGGGGACTTTGCCAAAAACTGAACTAAAGCCATCCCTTAGCCTCTCCTGAAATGTCCTCCCCTAGCCCCTCCCGAGGAGGGGGACGGGTTCTGCTTTCGACAGCCTATTTTAGAAATACAACCCGATCAAAAGAAAATGTTCGATTTTTACCGAAGAGGTGTTCCCTCCCCCTTCGGGGAGGGTTAGGGTGGGGACTTTGCCAAAAACTGAACTAAAGCCATCCCTTAGCCTCTCCTGAAATGTCCTCCCCTAGCCCCTCCCGAGGAGGGGGACGGGTTCTGCATTCGAAAACCTATTTCTTATTTGAGAAATTCTATATTCCGTTTCAGGCCTGAAAACTTGGTTCTTTTTACCGCCGATTTTTGAAAGACTCTCTTGAAAACATCTTCGGTGATCTCTTCCCAGTCCTTTTTGGCCATTGACAGTAATTCTGGATGTGGGTTGAAAAGAGGTTCGTTATGGGGTTTTGAGAACCTGTTCCACGGACATACATCTTGACAGATATCGCAGCCGAACATCCAATCGTCAAACTTGCCATGAAATTCATTGGGTATTTCGTTCTTGAGTTCAATCGTAAAATAGGAAATACATTTGCTGCCATCGACCACATAGGGCTCTACAATGGCCTGTGTTGGGCAGGCGTCGATACAAGCAGTACAGCTGCCACAATGATCCGTCACGGGCGTGTCGTATTCGAGATCCAAATCTAAAATAAGTTCTGCGATAAAGTAGAATGAGCCTACTTTTTGAGTGAGCAGATTGCTGTGCTTACCGATCCAGCCCAGACCGCTTTTGGCCGCCCATGCCTTGTCGAGTACCGGGGCTGAATCTACAAAGGCACGACCACCGATCTCTCCTATTTCCTCTGAGATAAACTCTTGAAGCTGTCGGAGTTTTGATTTGATAACATGATGGTAATCATTGCCATACGCATATTTAGACAACTTATAGGTGTCTTCGCCCTGTTGTTGTTCAGGGTAGTAGTTTAATAAAAGGGAGACAACCGATTTGGCCCCATCAACCAATAAACGGGGATCGAGGCGCTTATCGAAATGATTCTCCATATACTGCATTTCGCCATGCATACCTTTTTCCAACCATTTTTCCAATCTAGGGGACTCCTCCTCTAAAAAATCGGCTTTAGAAATACCGCACGACAAAAAACCGAGGCGTTTGGCTTCGGTTTTTATTAATTGGGTATATTGCTCTTTTGGGTTCATGGAACTTGTTTGTCCTACTCTAGTGTCTGGTCGGAAATACATGAAATTTAAAATCGGGTCTTTTTGCGATCGGACACTATCTAATACAGTCTGACTTTTGCTAAATTACAATTATCCAAAAGAAATCCTTGTTATTCAAAAAAAACGACCTACCAGCCGTTACTTTTGTGTCTTCAATTACCGGGACTTTGGTTAAAAACCTACTAGGTTTTGAAAACCTAGCAGGTTTGCCTTATCCTTATTAGAAATAAAAAAATAAAAACCGTAACATTTGTCATATTTTGAATACTAACAAATCGTACCAACACAATCGTTATGATAAAGATTAAAAACCTCACCAAATCGTTCACCACAAAGACCAGAAAAGGATTTAAAAAAGAAATCGTTACTGTCAATGCGGTAAACGAAGTTTCTTTTGAATGTAAACCGGGTAGAATATTTTCGCTTTTAGGACCCAACGGAGCTGGAAAAACAACTGCCCTACGTATGATCGCAGGTATTATAAGCCCAACATCGGGCACGGCAATTGTCGATAATATTGATATTTCGCAAGGAAATGACGAAGTGAAAAAACGAATCGGTTTTTTAACGGGATCAACGGGGCTTTATGAGCGTTTGAACCCTGATGAGACCATAGATTTTTTTGGCAAACTGTACCGTATTCCGCCATCAAAACTCAACGAGCGTAAAGAATATCTCTTTGAAAAACTGGGTATCAATGAGTTTCGAAAAAAACGAGTGGGGCAAATGAGCACGGGTATGAAACAAAAAGTATCGATTGCGCGTACCCTGATCCACGACCCCGAAGTGCTTATATTCGACGAACCCACTTCTGGTCTTGATGTCATTACTGCCGATAGTATCATTGATTTAATCAGGGAATCAAAAGAAAACAACAAAACGGTCATTTTCTCTTCACATATAATGAGCGAGGTGGATCTTTTATGTGACGATCTTGCCATCATTAATAAAGGATCTATAATTTACAATGACACTTTTGAGAGTTTTAAAAACGAAATGAAAGCCAAAAACCTTACCCAAGAATTTATCAACCGTGTAAAAGAAGCCTAAAATGAGAGACTTATTTATTATCATAAAGAAAGAGCTCACTGAGCTTCTAAGAGATAAAAAAACAATAATCAACTCTATTGTGCTGCCTACTTTACTGGTGCCCATTTTGATGTTCGGCGCCATAAAAGTCGCTCAAATGATAGCAGAAAACGAACAACAGAAATCGGTAAAAATAGGTTTGGTCAATGCGCCTGAAGATTTTAGAAAACTTGTTGTCAGCGATACCTTGAACGAGATCACCTCTTATACTGAATCAATCGACTTTAAAACCCTGATCGACGATGAAACTATACAGACGGCCATCATATTCCCCATAGATTGGAAAACCCGAATGGATAGTATGACCACCAGCGAAATTCAGATCTACCGCAACGGAACCAAAGATAATGTAAACGGCCGGGTCTCCATTATGATGGAGAAATACAACGCTCTCCTTAAAAAGAAGCGTATTGCCCAACTACAGATCTCGACTGAAAGGCTGACTCCCTTTAGAGAAAATTATATTGAAGTGGGCGAGCAAAAAGAACTCATTGGAAAACGTGTCGGTGGATTTATACCCTACCTCTTTATTATTACCATGTGGGGAGGCTGCTTGTTGGCCGGAATCGATCTGGTTACGGGCGAAAAAGAACGAAAAACCATTGAGACCACATTATCGTTGCCCATTTCTAAATTTACCGTACTGTTCGGAAAAGCAGTTGTGGCCTCTTTATTAGGGTTTATTCCCGCCGTTCTTAATTTAATCGGACTTATCGTGGGATTGAAATTTATCGACGGCATACCCGACACCTTTAAAATGGCTATTAATGAGATGCTGAACTTTCAATCAATAACACTTATTCTTCTATTGCTGATTCCGTTTTCATTGTTTTTGGCAGGCCTCATTATTGCGCTTGTCGCCAGTGCCACTACTTTCAAAGAAGCACAGAGCAAGGCCACGCCGATTATCATGTTGATTATAATTCCGTTGATTTTGGCTATGATGCCCGGTATCGAATTGACTTGGGCTACTGTATTCGTACCTGTTTTAAATATCGGTCTTGGGGTGAAAGAAATTATGGCAGGCACAATCGATATGACACAATATGCGGCCATATTGATTTCATTGATCTTATTTTCAATTGGGGCAATCTATATAAGTTATAAGAAATTTTCTGATGAGAATGCTATTTTGAAGTGATGGTCAGGCTGCAACGGAGCCTGTCTTGATTGAAGTCGAAAGGCTGATCCCGACATGATTAAAACAGTACTACTGCGAACCAGCCTGCCGGGCGGGCAGGTTTAGTGGAAGATTTATATCAGTTCAAAATGAATGAATGAATGTATGAATGCATTAATGTGTGAATGCATTAATGTGTGAATAAAATAGTCTTATTTAATTGTATATCAATCTATTGCTTATTTATATTATTCAAGCCTGCCCGTGCCGTTCAGGCGGGCATTCATCCATTATATCATTCACCCATTGTTTTTTAAGATGTTCAAAACTAAAAATATAATCTTACCCATACAAATAGTAGTAGAACCATTAAAACAACCCTGCTTGACCTCCTCCTTTGGTCTTTCCTAAATGGGTATACGCCAATTCAGTCACTTCCCTTCCCCTAGGCGTACGCATGATAAAACCCTGCTGGATCAAAAAAGGCTCGTATACCTCTTCAATGGTCTCTGCACTTTCTGAAACCGCGGTAGCAATCGTGGTTATACCGACCGGGCCCCCTTTGAACTTATCGATCAAAGTGGTCAAAATTTTATTGTCCATTTCATCGAGCCCATGAGCATCTACGTTTAATGCTTTTAGACTGAACTGGGCGATTTCCATATCAATATTGCCAGTGCCTTTTATCTGGGCAAAATCACGTACACGTCTTAAAAGAGCATTGCAAATTCTTGGTGTTCCCCTGCTTCTGCCTGCAATTTCAATGGCGGCATCCAAAGTTATCGGTACTTTTAGAATTTCAGCACTTCGCTCTACGATTGTGGAAAGCAGCTCTGTGGAATAATACTGTAAGCGACTTTGGATTCCAAACCGTGCACGCATGGGCGAGGTCAACAAACCCGATCTGGTTGTGGCACCGATCAGCGTAAATGGGTTTAGGTTGATCTGTACCGATCTTGCATTGGGCCCGGTCTCGATCATAATATCTATTCGATAATCTTCCATTGCCGAATAAAGATATTCCTCAACAATGGGGCTCAATCGGTGGATCTCGTCAATAAAAAGCACATCGCGCTCGTCTAAATTGGTCAATAATCCCGCTAAATCACCGGGTTTGTCCAAAACAGGCCCTGATGTTATTTTTATTCCAACACCCAGTTCATTGGCCAGTATGTTGGCCAAAGTGGTTTTTCCCAAACCTGGGGGCCCGTGAAACAAGGTGTGGTCCAAGGCCTCATCACGTTGATTGGCGGCCTCTACAAAAACCTTAAGGTTTTCCAACACCTTTTCCTGCCCCGTAAAATCATCAAAAGTTATCGGCCGCAAAGCTCTTTCAATATCCAGTTCCTCGGGAGAAAAATTTTCTGTGGACGGGTCTAGGTTCTCGTTCATATACTAACAAAGATAGTGAACTCGTCTCGAGTTATTCTTTTACCTACGAATTTCGCATTTCGCCCCCTAACCCGCCCGCTTTTTCAGCGGGGTTTTGTCATTTTCAGCTTCCGTAGCTATACTTCGACAAACTCAGCACGAGTGCTATGCAACCAAAAAACGACTTCATTAGCGCACAAAAGCAATTAATAGAGGTTGCCTTTATATAATCTTGAGGGATAGCTAAGAAATCACCTAGTAGAACTATTGATTTTCAAATAGTTGCAACCTGCCTGCCGACAAGCAGGTTTAGTCTTACGTCTTATATCTAATAGCGCTGCGGTCTTACGTTTTTAACCGGACAATACTAATATAAAATTTCAAGATATTATCGTACATTCAACCTATGCACGAAATAAAATATTCCTCAGGAATTCTTCAATACATCCCTTTTTTTTATGTGATTTGGTCAGATAATCTTTTATCGTACTCTGAGATCGATGTGGTTCTTAAAGCCTTGACAAGCTATGATAATAATACCTTGACCTCATGGTTAAATACTGAACAACCACCCGAGGAATCTGAGTTCAAATACTGGAAACAGATCATTGCCAACTCTAAAGTAAAACTTGTCGAAAGCGAGACCTACCCCTTGGCCACTTTTTGTCAAAAAATGGTCAGTCATTATCTACCCGAAGGTGAATTCAACAACAGTTTAAAGTATATTGAGATTAATCTTGGCATACAACCCAACCACTATAACCATTTGTTCGATGTCGAGGTTGAAAATGAAACCACTTCGGACTACTACTGCCCAATAGAAATCGATACCATATTGAAAGGGAAACATGCATCACTCATAGATGGATTTCGTGATTTTTTGAATTTCCCTATTTTCAAATGGGGTATTCAAAGAAACAAAGAAGAATTTAGAAAACTTGTTTTGGAACAGGTACAGTTCTTGGCAAACGAGGGATACGGTGCAATGGCGTATCCCGCAGCCTATGGAGGTACTGGAAACATGGAAGCCTATGCGGCCGTCTTCGAGCATTTGATGTACGTAGACGGTAGCCTTGCAATAAAATTCGGTGTTCAGTTCGGTCTTTTCGGGGGTAGTATTCAAAAGTTGGGAACCAAAAAGCACCACGACAAGTATTTAAAAGATACCGGGGAGGCCAAACTCCTTGGTTGTTTTGCTATGACCGAAACGGGCCATGGATCAAACGTGCGGGGGGTCAAGACCACGGCAACCTATGATAAGAAAAGTGATAGCCTCATCATTCACACACCTGGCAAGAACGACAACAAAGAATATATTGGCAATGCCTTACATTCAAAAATGGCCTCGGTCTTTGCCCAACTCATCGTCAACGGTAAAAATGAAGGAGTGCATGCCATATTGGTTCCTATAAGAAATGAGAATCATGAATTGCAGACAGGTGTTACCATAGTGGATAATGGTTATAAACTAGGGCTCAATGGTGTCGACAACGGAAAAATATGGTTCCACCAAGTAAGGGTGCCAAGAGAAAACCTGCTCAACAAATATGGTGACATCAAAGACGATGGCACTTACTTTTCTGAAATAAAAAACTCTAATAAACGTTTTTTTACGATGTTGGGCACTTTAGTGGGTGGTCGAATATGCGTAGCACGAGCAGGATTGGGAGGGGCGAAAATGGCATTGGCAATAGCCGTCAAACACGCCTTAAAAAGAAGGCAGTTCAATGATAGTATAAAAGTGCGTGAAGACTTGCTTATGGACTACCCCTCACATCAACTACGATTAACCCCTCTTGTAGCCAGTGCATTTGTATACCATATTACCTTAGAAAAGATAATGGAAGATTATGCCGATGAAAACACCCCCGACAAACGAAAATTGGAAACCCAGGCAGCGGGTTTAAAATCAATCATCACCTGGTATGCTAACGGAGCCATTCAAGAGTGTAGGGAAGCTTGTGGAGGAAAAGGTTATCTATTAGAAAATCGCATTGCGGATCTCAAGGCCGATGTAGATATCTTCACCACTTTTGAGGGAGACAACAACGTACTATTATTATTGGCGGCCAAAGGTATTTTATCAGATTTCAAAGCTGAATTCAACAGTGCGGGATTTGTATCGGTACTGAAATTATTGACCACCCAATTGAGTGATAAACTGAGTGCGATAAACCCGATGTACACCAATACAACGGAAGCCGACCACCTTTACGATCCTAAATTTCATAAACATGCTTTCAATTACCGCACCCGAAGGCTTACCTATACCTTGGCACTCCGCATTCGTGGGTATATCAAAAAAGGAATTCCTGCATACCAGGCCTTTTTAAAAGTGCAGACCCACTTATTGACTTTGGGCAAAGCATATAGTATTGAACTTGCTTTTAAAACGTTCGCAGATTTCACCGTGGGAATCAAAGATGAAAAGAACAGGCTATTGTTCAATAAATTAGGAGCCCTCTATGCCCTCAACGAAATACACAAAGATGCTTCTTGGTATCTCGAACATGGGTATATAAGTAGTACCAAATCAAAGGCCATTCGCCAAAGGGTCGAACGGCTGTGTACCGAACTTCGCCCCCATATTGGTGTTCTCGTCGATGGTTTTGGTATTCCTGAACATTGTATGAGTGTACCTATTGCCAAACAAGATTAGCATGTGGTTAGGTTCTTGACCACACTCGAAATAACCATCGCCAAACTAGAACATAGTGCGCAAACCCCTGCGTTAGCCACAAGAAGATGACATACTTAAAACACACACATTTATCACTTAATACTAAGGGCTTATGAAAACGAACTTTAAAAAACTAATAAAAACAGAACATATGTTAGAGTGGTTTTCTAGAAATCCCTTTAATGAAATAATTTCTACCCTGACAGAAATGTTCATTAAACAATCGCCAAGTACAAAAATGCTTGATTTTGAAATAACTAATGAGCCTGAATGGCTAACTGTAGGAAGGAAAACCGAAGATGATAATAAAGTGGTTTTAATAAGAAGCGGAATGGCTGTTACTTGTGATTTTACACTTCAAGATAATAATGGGACTTATAATTTGAATGGGGTATTTACTTGGGTAGGAGTAAATTTGGATACAAAACCCAAAACTAATATGTGGATGGATTTAGATGGAACTATAGAAGAATTTGGCAAAAATGGTTTATTAAATAACAGAATCTACGAATTAGATAAATCATAAAAAAAATAAAAAATCCTGTGGCTAATAATGGCTATAGTTAATACGGGTTTCAGTACTTATCCAAAGTGAAGTGCCTTGAGCAAAGTCCGCAAAATTTACAATTTTGCGTGCCTATTTTTTAAAGAAAAATTGTAAATTTGGCTAAGTGATAAATTGAAAGTTCAGCCCTTCAAAACCCCTTACTATTCTTATACTAAACGTACTAGTGTCAAGTCATGTATGGGACTTAGGGTAAGCCGCCGTTATTTTTAGAATTTTGTGAAACTAAAAAAAGCAAGCATAGCCGTAGCTACGCGAGTCTTTTTTTAGTAATGCAAAAAAGAACAAGGCTTGGCCCTAAAGATCATGCTTGACTTGACACTAGTTCTCTTTATGCAATTCTGAAGTATCTAAAAACTCTATGATATCGATTTTGGCAGCTCCGCTCAATGAAATTTTCGAAGCGCCTTTTGAAGTAAGTTCGAAATCGGTACTTGCATTTACCCATGCACTGGGTGAACCCTCCAAAATAGCTTCTACACCCTTGGCTTCTAATTTTTTTGCCTTCAAATTGGCATTGTCAAAGAGCCGGATTCTGAATGAATTGGTAGTGCCCTCAACCCTTGCCACCGCACGTTTACCCATTTGCATAAAATTAGATGTACTGACCGAATAGATACCCACATCTACCCTATCATTAAGTATAATGTTAAGGGAGTCACTTTCTAGATTAAAATCTCCTGAACTATTCTCGTTCATGGTTATACTGATATAATCGGCATTGGCATTTAGCTCCAATTTTGACGAGCCATAGGTATTCACGGTCAGTTCTTCTGTTGAAATCATATCTTTCATACGTATTCTTCCATCACGCAGCGTAATCTCTGATAATTCATAGTAGTCAATGGTTATGTCTAATTTCTTTTTACCGGTAATCTTATAAAAAGAACTGATGAACAGGGTACTGTCTTTCACCTTGAACTTCAAAACATCTATCAGGTTGTCATCAGCAGTAATGCTATATCCTTCTTGATTTGATTTTTGCAAGAAAACAGTTAAATCATCTTTAAGTTCTATGGCATTGAAGGCGGGAAGACTTTCGGTAATATCAACAACACTTTTATTGCCCTTAATTTTTGGTTTACGTTGTGAAAAAGCTTGAAAACAGAATAGCAGCGATAACAATACAACAATGTGCTTCATTTGAGTGTTCTTATATTTATGGTTTAAAAAGTAAATGCTTTTCAACTATTTTTGACTTAGAGACTGTTCAGAAACAATAACACTAGTTCCCCAAATTATCGGGTTTTTTTGTACTGGAGGCCGGGCTAAAGCCCACGTCATGACTGACTATTGCCGACCCCGGATAAATAAATCCGTAAAACTCCAATAGCCATGACCTTCAGACCGTGGTTTCGTGGGCTGCGACATTGTTGCTTGATCCGAAACAGGAGTATTGACTAAGTGACTAAATCAATAAATATATTACAAAAAAATGACATGTTCTTTTTAATAGGTATCAAAAAAAATGCCCAACTTGAAAAGAAAGGCATTTTTTTTGAATTAGTTTGGTTTCAATGTTGTAGTTCCTCTTCATCTTCAAATAAAGGAACTGTTTGCGGAACAAAATCTTGATCCGGAATGATATACTCTCCGTTTTCGTCAACCTTGCTATAATCATAGGCCCAACGATGCACTTCAGGAATGGGTCCATCCCAATTACCATGTATGTGCTTCACCTCGGCGGTCCATTCCAATGTAGTGGCCTTCCAAGGGTTCTTTGGTCCTTTTTTACCATAGAAAATACTACTGATAAAGTTATAGACGAACACCAATTGCACCCCGGCCGTAATAATGGCAAACACGGTCATTAATACTTGTATATCGGTTAGGTCATCGAACATCGGAAAAGCCGTATTCTCATAGTACCGTCTTGGCACCCCCGCCATGCCCACAAAATGCATTGGGAAAAATATTCCGTAAGAGCCTACTGCTGTTATCCAAAAGTGTACGTACCCCAGGTTTTTGTTCATCATTTTACCCTCGAACATTTTAGGAAACCAATGGTAGACCCCGGCGAACAGCCCGTAAAGGGCAGAAATACCCATTACCAAATGAAAATGCGCAATTACAAAATAAGTGTCGTGCACGTTGATATCAAGCGTACTATCACCAAGAATAATACCGGTCAACCCCCCAGTAATAAAGGTAGATACCATACCAATTGAAAACAACATACCAGGGTTCAACTGTAGATTTCCCTTCCATAAGGTCGTTATCCAGTTAAAAGATTTGACCGCTGAAGGAATTGCTATCAATAGGGTCGTAAAGGTAAACACCGAGCCCAAGAACGGGTTCATACCCGAAATAAACATATGGTGGCCCCAAACTATTGTTGATAAAAAAGCGATTGCCAATATGGAAGCGATCATTGCACGGTACCCAAAAATAGGTTTACGGGAATTCACCGCCATAATCTCTGAAACGATACCCATTGCGGGCAAAATAACAATATACACTTCAGGATGCCCCAAGAACCAGAATAAATGCTCGAACAAAACCGGTGACCCTCCTTGATAATGCAATACCTCTCCTTGGATAAAAATATCAGAAAGGAAAAAAGAGGTGCCAAAACTTCGGTCCATAATCAAGAGCAAGGCCGCTGAAAGCAATACCGGAAACGAAACAACACCAATAATGGCAGTTACAAAGAAGGTCCAAATCGACAAGGGCAGCCTTGTCATTGACATTCCCTTTGTTCTTAGGTTAATAACAGTTACGATATAGTTCAACGATCCCAAAAGCGATGATGCAATGAATATGGCCATTGACACCAACCAAAGCGTCATACCCATACCTGAACCGGGCTGTGCCATTGGCAGTGCACTAAGTGGGGGGTAAATTGTCCAACCTGCCGCTGCCGGTCCGGCTTCCACAAACAACGAGGACAACATAATTATACAGGATATAAAAAACATCCAATAGGACAACATGTTCAAGAAACCGGATGCCATGTCACGTGCCCCGATCTGTAAGGGAATAAGTAAATTACTAAAAGCTCCGCTTAAACCTGCCGTAAGCACAAAAAAGACCATTATGGTACCATGAATGGTAACCAATGCCAAGTATATATCGGCATCCATTACCCCATCAGGTGCCCATTTGCCCAACACTGCCTCAAAAACAGGAAATGACTCCCCTGGCCAAGCCAACTGCATTCTAAACAGTATTGACATGGCAATACCTATGGCGCCCATGATCAAACCGGTAATCAAGTATTGCTTCGAGATCATCTTATGATCCTGACTGAAGATATATTTGGTTACAAAGGTTTCTTTATGGTGGTGGTGTCCATGGTCGTCATGATCGTGATCATCCATATGTATGGTTTCAATTGCTGACATAGTCAAATTTTAGTATTAAATCTTTTATTCCCCAATTTTATTTTGCTGACACCATGGTCTGTCCAAAAGTCTGCTGACCCTTGATCCAAGCATCGTACTCCTCTTGAGTCTCTACAATGATCTTCATTTGCATATTGTAGTGCGATTTACCACAAATCTTATTGCATAACAATATATAGTCGAATTCCCATGGATCGGAATTCCCAGCTCCGTTTGCGGCTTTTTCCGCTCTAACTTTATTTATTCTTTTAACCTTATCCACCACATCGGGCTTTTTTCGCATCTCGGCCGTAGTTATTGTCGGGGTAAATGAGAATTGCGTGATCATACCCGGCACACAGTTCATTTGTGCCCTAAAGTGAGGCATATATGCAGAGTGCAGTACATCTTGGGACCTTATTTTAAAGTTGACTTTTCTACCAACGGGAAGGTGCAGTTCCTTTACCAATACATCATCGTTTGAGTAGGCATCAGATTCATCCAAGCCCAGAACGTTTGCCCTGTCAATATCGATCATTCTAACATTGGCACCACCTAAAACATTATCTGCTCCGGCGTACCTGGCCGTCCAATTGAACTGCTGGGCATAAAGCTCAACGATCAAGGGGTCATCTTCGTCATTAATGTCGGTTATCTCGGCCCAGGCAAATAAGCCCCAAAGAATCAATCCGGTCAAAACAACCACAGGTATAATTGTCCAAATAAATTCAAGTTTATTATTGTGGGAATAGAAAAAGGCTTTGTTTCCTTTCTTACCTCGGTACTTGTATGCGAAATAATGCAATAATCCCTGGGTAATGAACTGCACAATGAATATGATGATGAAAGAGGCCACCATCAAATGATCATACTCAACACCATGTTCAGAAGCAGCTTCTGGCAGTATGATCTTCCAGTACTTCCAGAAACTAAAGATCGCTATTGCATAGGTGAAGACCATGAATGCAAACATAAGATACCCATTGTACCTGTTATCCTCATCGTTGGCAATCTGGGAATCCTCATTTTTTATCTGAGACAATTCGAATATCTTGGTCATTTGCCAAATTGCAACTGCCACTAGTGCTAAAACAGCTAAAGTCAATACTGTAGTCATCGTATGATTTATGTTTAAACCTTAAACTTATTAATAATGAAAATGTCTGCTCTCTTCAATATACGGGTTACGCTTAGGCTGTAAGGGCACTGTGCCCATGGCCCTAAATATCCAAAAAACGAACAAGCCTGCAAAAAACAATACTGCTCCTATTTCAGGAATACCGATATACCATTGATCCCCAACCGTTGCTGGCATGATCATAATAAAGACATCTAAATAATGTCCGGCAAGAACGACGATCCCGGCCATAACCACGAACCAGTTCATTCTTTTAAAATCACTGTTCATTAAAATCAATACCGGAAACACAAAATTCATGGCCACCATACCAAAGAACGGCAGATTATAATCTTCGATACGGGTAATATAATAGGTTACCTCTTCAGGTATATTGGCATACCATATCAACATGAACTGCGAAAACCATAAATAGGTCCAGAAAATACTGATACCGAACATAAATTTGGCCAAATCGTGTATGTGGCTATCGTTCACTTCTTCTAAATATCCCTTTGATTTTAAGTAAATGGTCACCAAAGCGATCATTGTAATACCAGATACGAACATACTGGCAAATACATACCAGCCGAACAAGGTACTGAACCAATGCGGGTCAACACTCATGATCCAATCCCATGACATGATAGATTCAGAAATCAAATAGAACACCAAAAAAGCGGCCGATATTCTAAAATTGAGCTTGAAATTGGCATTATCAGTGGCTTCGTCCTGTGCCAACGACAATTTTCTAGAATACTCACGGTACAAGATCCATCCTCCTAAAAAGATAGCGGCACGAACCAAAAAGAATGTGGTGTTCAAATACCCTGCTTTACCCTGTAACAATCTATCATGTGCCACTACATCGGGATCCATCCAAACGAAAAGATGGTTCATGTGCAAGACCGACATTACCAATATAACGAAAACGATTATCCCACCAGGAACTATATACGATGTTATACCTTCCATCACCCTGAACAGTATGGGAGACCAGCCTGCTTGTGAAGCCCTTTGGACCGCATAGAAAGCCAACACGCCCAGAGCAATCATAAAAAAGAAGAAAGCTGCTACATATAGTGCTGCCCAAGGCTTATTCTGTAATTGGTGCAAGACATGCTCATCGTGGGCCGCATCATGACCTTCATCGTGGTGTTCTTCAACTACCCCATGATCATCATCAGCAGATTCCACATGGGTGGTATTTGTATCATGAGAATCTCCATGAGCCGCTACCATTTCCTTTGCCTCAGCAACTGTAGCCGGAGCGATCATGAAACCGTAACCAATGCCCAAAAGTCCAACTACCATCAAAATAATGGAACCCATTTTCAACCTGTTCGAAATCGTGTACATATCAGTGTTCTATGTATTATTTTATTAAGTCTTTTTTCAGTTTCATAACATACTCGGAAACCTGCCACATTTCCTCCGTATTCATTTGCGAGGTATATGAGCCCATTGAGTTCAAACCGTGTTGAATTGTATGAAAGGTTGTGCCCACAGTAACATTACGTGCCACATCATCATAACCTGGCACGCCCAAAATCTTCTCTCTTTTCACTAAGTCGCCCTGGCCTTTTCCGTTGGAACCGTGACAGGTTGCGCAATAAATTTTGTACAGTTCGGCTCCTTTTGCCAAATTAACCTCTTTTTGAAGCGAATCAAGAGGGCTGCTTTGTAACCCTGCCAATTCTTTGCCCTCGGCCGTGTTTTCAAACGCATAGGGCATCCAACCCCGGGGAATGGTATTGGCCGGCAACTCTTGTGCCTCCATTCCATTTGGCAAAAATCCAATTTTCCCGTAGGTTTCATAACCTATCGGCTCATACATATTGGGCATATATTGATAGTTTGGACTACTTTTATCCTGACAGGCAAAAAGCAGTGAAACGAACCCTAATACAATTCCTGTTTTTATAAAACTGTTCATATTCAATGACTGTTTTTATCTGAAATGTTAATCTCTACTGCACCGGTATCCGACAACAATTCCCTTAACTCATTTTCGTTATCGTGTATTTCGATTTCCATTACGAAATGATCATCAGTGGTACGCACATCTGGGTTTTCAGCTTTCTTAAATGGCCATAACCTACTTCTTAGATAAAAGGTGATCACCATTAAGTGGGCCGCAAAAAACACGGTCAGTTCAAACATAATGGGTACAAAGGCCGGCATGTTCTCGATATAGCTGAAACTTGGTTTGCCGCCAATATCTTGGGGCCAATCACTTATCATCATGTAATCCATCATGATTACCGCAACAACTAGACCGATGCAACCATATATAAAGGACGTGA
The DNA here is from genome assembly GCA_024278565.1 of Bacteroidota bacterium. Taxonomy (GTDB): domain Bacteria; phylum Bacteroidota; class Bacteroidia; order Flavobacteriales; family Flavobacteriaceae; genus Maribacter_C. Next base: position 14,382 of record JAJRSY010000153.1, on the reverse strand, counting down.
TGGCCAACCTTGTCGGAGCCAACCCCATGGCCTTGTCAAGACCATGAACGGGAAACGGACAATAGACTTCCTCTATATGGTGCTTGGCCGCCTTTACTTTTTTGACCGCGAGCATCAATATATCGTCATCGTTGTAGTATGCATGTATAACCTTGGATGCCATATTTTCAAGTTCAAGTTCAAGTTCAAGTTCAAAAATGATTTGATTCTTAAACCTTCGATTACTTTTTATTAATTACTATTTACTTTTTACCGCTATCTGCAACTGCTTACTGTTCAATATTTTACCGCCATCTGCAACTGCTTACTGTTCATTGTTAATTGTTCACTTGTTCAACCTTTTTGCCTGACCTGCCCAATCGTCACGTTGTGCCCTACCTGGGAAAGCTTCGGTAATGGAATCTAACAGGTCATATTCTTTTTCGGTCATTCTACTTAGCTGTGCAAAAGTGAAAATACCGATTTCGTTCAGGGTCTTCTCCATTTTAGGACCAATCCCCTTTACCTTCTTCAGATCATCGGCAGTATCTTTTGTAGGATCAAAAACCCCGATCGATTCCAATAGTCCCGAAACACCCTTCTTATCCTCTTTGACTTTTTCTACCTTAACAGATTGCGGTTTTTCCACAGCTAATTTTGATTTGACCTGCGTATTTTCGGGCATCTGGAACAAGGGCTTGCCCGCTTCCCTCAGCTTCTTGTATTTTTCCCCGGAGGATTTCAATATTGTTTTAACCTCTGCCTGGGCAATTACAGGAAAGGTCCTTGCGTATAACAAGAACAGTACAAAAAAGAACCCTATGGTACCTATGAATGTTCCTATATCAACAAAGGTAGGCGAGAACATGGTCCATGAAGATGGCAGGTAATCCCTGTGCAAAGAGGTCACGATAATCACAAAGCGCTCAAACCACATACCTATATTCACTATTATCGAAATAAAGAACGAGAACATGATGCTGGTACGCAGCTTTTTAAACCACATGAACTGTGGTGAGAACACATTACAGGACATCATTGCCCAATACGCCCACCAATAAGGCCCCGTTGCCCTGTTCAAAAAGGCATATTGCTCGTATTCAACGCCTGAATACCACGCCATGAACAGCTCGGTAATATAGGCACAGCCCACTATCGATCCTGTTATCATGATAACGATGTTCATTAGTTCAATATGCTGAATGGTGATATATGCTTCTAAATTACAAACCTTTCTTACGATTATAAGAAGTGTGTTTACCATTGCAAAACCCGAGAAAACGGCTCCTGCAACAAAATAAGGTGGAAATATGGTGGTATGCCAACCCGGTACAATAGAGGTGGCAAAGTCAAAAGATACGATGGTGTGTACCGAAAGCACCAAAGGGGTTGCCAAACCTGCCAACACCAATGAAACTTCTTCAAAACGTTGCCAATCTTTTGCACGACCGCTCCATCCGAAACTCAATATACCGTATATTTTCTTTTGAAAGGGAAGAACCGCTCGATCTCTGAGCATTGCAAAATCAGGAAGCAACCCTGTCCACCAAAAAACCAACGAAACCGATAAATAGGTAGATATCGCAAATACATCCCAAAGCAGGGGCGAGTTGAAATTGACCCATAGCGAACCAAATTGATTTGGGATCGGAAGCGTCCAATACGCCAACCATGGGCGGCCCATGTGAATGATAGGAAAAATACCCGCTTGTATTACCGAGAAAATGGTCATGGCCTCGGCAGAACGGTTAATGGCCATTCTCCATTTTTGCCTGAACAACAACAGTACCGCTGAAATCAACGTACCTGCATGCCCGATACCTACCCACCATACAAAGTTGGTAATATCCCATGCCCAACCGACCGTTTTGTTCAAGCCCCATGTACCGATTCCGGTAGAAATGGTATAAACGATACAACCTATACCCCAAAGGAACGCTGCCATGGCAATTGAAAAAACAATCCACCAGTGCTTATTGGCCCTTCCTTCAACCGGGGCGGCAATATCAACAGTAACATCGTGATAACCTTTATCTCCAAGAACTAAGGGTTTACGTATAGGTGATTCGTAATGAGACGCCATAAATCTTTATTATAATTACTTTCTAAATATTTTGACTATGCTTCGTTGGTATTTCTGACTTTTACTTGGTAAACTACGTTTGGTTTTATTCCAATATATTCCAACAAGTGGTACGCCCTATCGTCTTTTACCAAATCGGCAATAACGCTTCCTTCTTCATTGATATCACCAAAGTGCATTGCCCCGGTACTACATGCTGCCGAACAGGCTACCTTATCATTGAATTCACCCTTAGCAACTTTTCTGCCCTCACGCTTGGCCTTGAGAATGACCGCTTGGGTAGCTTGTATACAGAATGAACATTTTTCCATTACCCCTCTTGATCGCACAACCACATCAGGGTTGATGACCATTTTGCCCAGATCATTGTTCATGTGGTAGTCGAACTCATCGTTATCATTATAAAGGAACCAATTGAAACGTCGCACTTTATAGGGGCAGTTGTTTGCACAGTACCTTGTACCTATACAACGGTTGTACGCCATATGGTTTTGCCCTTGACGCCCGTGTGATGTTGCCGCGACCGGGCAAACAGTTTCACATGGCGCATGGTTACAGTGCTGGCACATTACCGGTTGAAACACCACTTGTGGGTTTGTGGAAGGATCTTCCAGTTCACCAAAACCGCCCAACGAACCTTTTTCGCCGGTCAGGCCGTCAAATTCTTCTTTCTTCGTATTGTCACCCTCGAATGTTTCTTCTGACGAATAATACCTATCGATTCGCAACCAGTGCATATCCCTTGACTTTCGCACCTCTTCTTTGCCCACAACAGGAACATTGTTCTCGGCATGGCAGGCAATAACACAGGCACCACAGCCCGTACAGGCGTTCATGTCGATGGATAGATTAAAATGGTGGCCAATTGATCTGTCAAAGCTGTCCCATAGATCAACTGAAGTAGCTGGTACTTCTTGGTGGTTCAACGAAACCTGTGGAACTTCGTTCCATTCGGCAGAATCTTTGGTGTTAAAAATCTCTAGGGTCGTTTCTTTAACGATATCCCCCCTGCCCATTAAGGTCTTATGAAGTTGAACACAGGCAAATTCATGCATGCCCGATGATTTTTCAATAGAAACGGATTGTATCGACTTAAAATCTTGGTACAGGGCATAAGCATTCACCCCGGTCTGCATCTCCGATTTCATTCCTGCTTTTTTACCATACCCAAAGGACAAACCAATAGAACTCGGTGCTTGGCCCGGTTGAACGATTACGGGAACATTGTCGATCGAAACCCCGTTTACGGTCAGTTTGGCATAGCTGCCATCCATACCTCCGTCGGCCACATTTTCATTGATCATGCCCAATTTTTCCGCATCGCTTTTAGAAACGGTCACATAATTGTCCCAAGAAACCCTGGTAATGGGATCGGGAAACTCTTGTAGCCAAGGGTTACCGGCCTGTTGACCGTCACCCATGCCCACTTTGGAGTACAATGTCAGTTCCATTCCCGAAATGCTCGCATTTGCCAAACTACTTACGGCCGATGCAATAGAAACAATCGAGGGTTCTGATACCGACTCTTCTTCGACCGACAACTCAGATTCTTCTTTATCTTTTTCGGGGGAAATCACAATAGGATCGGCAACTTCACTGCCAACCATCTCTAAAACAATTGCAGGGGTAGATGCAAGAAAAACACCATCTTGCAATGCCTTGTTCCAATCGTTGCCGTTTAGAACAAACGCACTCCATGTCTCCCTTATTAAATCGTAATAGCTCTTATCGCTTCCCATCCATTGCAACAAAGCGTTTTGAAATTGCCTGGTATCGAACAATTCCTTTATTGCGGGCTGCATTAAACTGTAGTGCCCTTTTTTGATCTGTGCATCTCCCCAAGACTCTAAATAGTGATTGGAAGCTGCCGTATATTGAGATATTTCCGTGGTTTCATTTCTATTGGTGGCAAACGTAACCGATAAATCTACGTTTTTAACACCCTCTGCAAAATCGGAAGCATTGGGCAATGTGTACATAGGGTTGACACCATCAAGAATCAAAAGACCCACCTTGCCCGATTTCATATCGGCAATAAGGGAATTTACCGCTTTCACACTTCCCTGTCTAACATATTTAGGTGATTGGGCATCGAAGGCCTTACTGCCTAACATCTCGTTAATGGCCAGTACTACGGCTTGCGCATTTTCATCATCCAATCCGCTAACAACAACAGCATTTGTCCTGTTTTTACGTATCTGGGCAACAACACTGTCCAAAGCCCTTTCCGCATTTTCAGGAATTTCACCCCCTGCCGTTGTACCGTTCAATTTGGCATATAACTTTGCCAATGCTATCATTTGCTGTGACGGGGTCAACAAAACACGCTTATCGGCATTTGCCCCGGTAAGCGACATATTTGCCTCAAACTGAACGTGCCTTGACATTTTTCCGTTTTTGGGAACTCGACCTTTGACATAACCCACATCATAGCCCCCACCTTGCCAATCTACCAAGAAATCGGCGGCAAAAGAAACTATCAAATCGGCCTTTTCGAAGTTGTAATCAGCCATTGCCCGCTCACCATATCTGGCTTCAAAGGCATTTAAAACCGCATCTTCGGATATGGCATCATAGGTAACATGGTTCACGTTACCGTACGCTTCTTTAAACTTGGAAATCAACCTGGATGTTGAAGGGCTCGCATACGACTGTGTCAACAAAGCCACTTGCTTTCCAGAACTTTTCAAAGAGCCCAATTTTGCTTTTACAGCAGTATCAAGGTCTTTCCATTCAATTGGCTCACCGTTGGCTAAAGGGCCTTGCAACCTAGTACTGTCATATAAGGACAAGACCGATGCCTGTACCCTTGCGTTTGCACCACCGCCCACTTTAGCAAAGGTGTTGTTCTCCACTTTGATAGGTCTGCCCTCTCGTGTCTTTATCAAGATACTGGCAAAATCAAAGCCATTGGCTATGGTCGTTGCATAGAAATTGGGTATGCCAGGAACTATGCGATCGGGCTGCACCACGTAGGGAATCGATTTTATCACTGGCCCCTCACATGCCGCCAATGAGGCAGCGGCCGTACTAAACCCAACATACTTCAAAAAATCCCTTCTATTGGTAGTGGTGTTTGACAAATTTTCTTTATCTCCAAGAAAATCACCAACAGGTATTTCTTCGACAAATTCATTTTGTCTTAGCGCCCCAACAATGGAATCGTTGGGATCTAACTCCGCTTCGTTCTTCCAATATTTTTTGTTTGATGCCATACGTATCTCTAAATATATTTAGTCTTTAGTCATTAGTGTTTAGTCTTATGCCCTTTTGGCTTTTGGCCTTTTGACTTTTTGACTTATGCCTTTAGATCTTTAGTCATTACCTACTTCCTGTTAATATCAATAGTGGCACTTACCACATTCCAAACCACCCATTTGGGCCGCGGTCAATTGCTCGACCCCATATTTCTTGGAAAGTTCCTCGTGTATTTTTGTGTAATATTCGTTTCCTTCGACCTTCACATTGGTCTCTTGGTGACATTTGATACACCAGCTCATCGTCAATGGGGAATGCTGCTCCACAATCTCCATTTCCTCCACAGGACCATGACAGGTCTGGCACTCGACCCCGGCCACCTCAACATGCTGTGAGTGGTTGAAATAGACAAAATCGGGCAAATTATGCACCCGCACCCACTCAACAGCTTTGGTTTCTCCGGTATAGGCCTGGTTTTCCTCATCCCACCCGACCGCTGCATACAGCTTCTTGATCTCACCTGTGTAAAATTCGTTGGTATACCCGTTTGCCAAGTCTTCGGCGGTAGGCCCTTCAGGATTTCCTGTATATTCAAAAATTGACTTGTGGCAGTTCATGCACACATTCAATGAGGGAATGCCCGATGTTTTCGAGACCCTTGCGGAAGAATGGCAAAATTTACATTCTATCTTATTGTCTCCTGCATGTATCTTATGTGAATAATGAATAGGTTGAATGGGTCGATACCCTTGATCTACCCCCAACTGCATCATCCAACCATAAGCAAAATACCCACTGACCAATAAAAGAAGAATAGCGGTCACCAATACCAAAAACTGGTTTTTCGCAAATGCTTTCCAGATAGGAACCCTTTGTTCTGACATTTCTTTTTCAAGAGCAATACCATTGGTCTCAGCGATGCGGCGCAAGGTTCTGTTCACCAACACCAACATCATCACCAAAAGACCAAAAACCAAGACCAAAGCACCCAATATCAGCTCATTGGACAGTCCGCTTGATTTTTCAGAACCAACGTCGGCACCAACGGCCGTCTCAGCTGTTGCAGGCGTTTGGGCAGGTGCAGCTGTATAAGCTAAAATATCATCAATATCGGTATTTGTCAAGGTTGGGAAAGCGGTCATCGCCGCTTGACCATATTCATTGTACACCTTTACGGCATACGCATCTCCTTTTTTAACCATTCCCGCACTATTCCTAATCCATTGGTACATCCATTCTCGATCCAAACCCTCATCTTCGGCAAGACGCGATTCGACATTTGCAAGTGCGGGCCCCGTCATTTTTCGGTTCATTGAATGACAAGCAGCACAGTTTTGGTTGAAAAGAGCTTTCCCATTTGCTACATCTCCATCAGATGCCCCAGCAGATTCCTCAGCCACCGCCTCTGCCTCATCAGCAACTGTTTCATCTTGCGAAAAAAGAGTAATGGAAAATAGAAGAAATACCACTAGACTAAAACCTGAAACTTTAGAAATTCGAGTGTGGCAAGTAACCTTTTTCATATAATAGAATATTTCAATCTAAATTTTGGCACGATAATTTATATACTAACCAGATAGATTTGTCATTATCGTTCAATAAACTGCGAACAAAAATACAACATACAGTTTATTTTGAAAATGTTAAGGTATTTATAATTTATAATTTATAATTATTCTAAATAAAAATTCAATAGTCATGTTTGCCATTTAAAAACTATTTTTACAAACCAATATACATAACACACATTGTCGATACCATGAAATTAAGTTTGAGAGTTTAACTTAATCGTGTTAAAACGTCTGAACTAAACATCTAAAACTTATTAAATTTTTCAACATGAAAACAATTGCATATATATATATATTCTCATTTTCAGTTTGTTTCTTGAACGCACAAGAAGGAAGGGTCAATATTGAACAAGACAAAAAGATCGTTGCCCTTTTAGGTATTTACAAAGCCGCCAACGAAACTTCTACATATTATAGAATACAGGTTGGTTTTGGTTCTCACGCCAAGGCACAGAAAATAAAATCAAGGGTAGAACAGGATTTTCCGAGTATGTATTCAAAAATAGATTTCGACTCACCCACTTATCGGGTTCGTTTGGGGCGGTTCAAAACCAAACTGGAAGCGGAACGGAAGTTTATCGAAGTTAGAAAAAAATACCCTGATGCAATGTTGCTGAAACCTAAAAAATCGACCAAATAGGTCGATTTTTATATATAAACCTAAGGTCGGAAAAAGACCTCGCAGGTTGGTCAAAAGTGGACTATTTTTTTGACTATTCCCAACAATGACGGACAGGTTGGCTTCGTAATAGAAAGTACTTGCGCATTTTAGGTATTACTTCAATTTTTTCTTGACCGCCACTTCTTGAAAGGCCTCAACAACATCACCTTCTTTAATATCATTGTAATTCTTCACCTGTAGTCCGCAATCATACCCTTTTGCAACTTCTTTGGCATCGTCTTTAAATCGCTTTAAAGAGGCCAGTTCGCCAGTATAAATCACTACACCATCACGGATCAAACGTATGTCCGAATTTCTGAAAATCTTACCGGTTGTCACCATACATCCGGCAATGGTACCGACTTTGGAAATTTTGAAGGTTTCTCTGATTTCTGCAGTACCGGTTACCTCTTCTTTCATTTCAGGAGATAACATACCCTCCATTGCATCTTTAAGCTCATTTATGGCATCATATATAATCGAGTACATTCTGATATCGATTTCCTCTTTATCTGCCAACAACCTGGCTTTACCCATAGGCCTGACATTAAAACCGATAATCACGGCATCTGAAGCAGAGGCCAGAAGCACATCAGATTCTGTAATTGGGCCGACCGCTTTGTGAATTATGCTCACCTGTATCTCTTCTGTGGATAGCTTTTGGAAAGAATCGGTCAAGGCCTCAACAGAGCCATCAACATCACCTTTGAGGATAATGTTCAATTCTTTGAAATCACCCAAGGCAATTCGTCTTCCGATTTCATCTAACGTAATATGTCGTTGCGTTCTTACCGATTGTTCTCGCTGCAACTGTGATCTTCTTGTTGCAATCTGCTTCGCTTCACGTTCATCTTCCAATATATTGAACTTATCACCGGCCTGGGGCGCACCATCCAACCCTAAAACGGATATCGGTGTCGATGGCCCTACCTCAGAAACACTATTACCGCGCTCATCTTGCATGGCCTTGACTTTACCACTGCACGTGCCCGCTAAAACATAATCGCCGATCTTTAGGGTTCCGGCCTGCACCATAACTATTGAAATATATCCTTTTCCCTTATCTAAGAAGGCTTCCACTACGGTTCCTGACGCTAATTTATCAGCGTTGGCCTTTAACTCTAAAAGTTCGGCTTCTAGCAATACCTTTTCAAGCAGTTCATCAACACCTTCGCCCGTCTTTGCCGAAATATCATGGGACTGGATCTTACCGCCCCAGTCTTCGACCAATAAATTCATCTGCGACAGCCCTTCTTTTATCTTGTCAGGGTTGGCCGCTGGCAAATCGATCTTATTAATTGCAAAAACAATGGGAACCCCTGCTGCCTGAGCATGACTGACCGCTTCTTTTGTTTGCGGCATTATATCATCATCAGCGGCTACAACAATTATAGCAATATCGGTCACCTGCGCCCCACGGGCACGCATCGCCGTAAAGGCCTCATGACCGGGAGTATCTAAAAAAGAAATACGCTGCCCATCATCTAAGGTAACACCGTACGCCCCAATATGCTGTGTAATACCACCGCTTTCACCTGCAATAACATTTTCTTTTCGAATATAGTCCAAAAGCGAAGTTTTACCATGATCTACGTGACCCATCACCGTAACAATGGGTGCCCTAGGCTTCAAATCTTCAGGCGCATCTTCTTCTTCTAATATCGCATCTTCGATATCAGCGGTAACGAACTCGACTTCAAAACCGAATTCATCCGCCACTATAGACAAGGTTTCCGCATCTAACCTCTGGTTCATGGTAACCATGATACCTAGCGACATACAGGCCGAGATAATCTCGGTCGTAGAAACATCCATCATTGTAGCCACCTCATTGGCGGTTACAAACTCAGTGACTTTTAGCGTCTTACTTTCAATATGCTGTAGCTCAACGTCGGCCTCGGTTAGCTGACGGTGCTGATCTCTTTTGTCTCTTCTATATTTAGCGCCTTTTCCTTTTTTTGTTTTCCCTTGTAATTTCTCTAAGGTTTCCCTTACTTGTTTTTGAACATCTTCTTCTGATGGCTCTACTTTATTAACATTTCCAGAACGTTGGCCTCCCTTTCTACCGGGCGATCCGAACGCCCTGCCTCCAGAACCCTTTCCTGAAGTGGTACCGGGCTTATTACTGATGATGCGTTTTCGCTTTCGCTTTCTATCGGTATTATTTGATGTTTTGGGTTCCTCCTTCTTTTTCTTGGGTTTTTGGAATTTAGTAAGGTCTATCTTATCACCCGTTATTTTAGGACCTGTGAGTTTTTTATACTGTGTAGCTATTTTTTCTTCTTCAATAACTGTTTCTACCTTATCGGGAGTTTCTGCTACTGCCTCCTTTTCGGGTTTGATAATTTCTGCTTGCTCTTTTTTAACGGGTTCGGAATCGACCGCTTTGGCTTTTTCTTCTTTTACAACTTCTTTTTCCTTTTTTTTCGGATCAAGATCTATCTTGCCCACCGTCTTAAGACCTGATAATTCAGCTTTCGCCTTTATCACATTTTCAGAGGCAGCTGACCTTGCTGCTCTTGCCAATCTTCTTTCTTCTTGCTCATTTTCAAGTCGAACCCTTATTGCTTCCTTCTCTTTCCTTTTTTCCTCACCAACTTCTTTTGATGCAACTTTTTTGCTCATATCAGTTTGAAACTCATCGAGCAACACTTGGTAAATTTCTCCTGATATCTTAGTGGTTGGGCGTGCCTCCACAGCATGGCCTTTTGAGGATAGAAATTCTATCGCCCTATCTAACGAAATATTAAGCTCCCTTAAAACTTTACTGAGCCTTATTGTTGCAATGTCTGCCATAAATACTGATTCCTATTCTTTTAAAACACTCTACATGCTGCTAATATATAGCTATTCTTCCAATTCTGCTTTTAGTATACGAACAACTTCTAAAATTGTCTCTTCTTCAAGATCTGTTCTTTTTACAAGGTCGGCCACATCTTGTTCCAACACACTTCTTGCGGTATCCATTCCTATTTTACCGAACTCTTCAATGACCCAAGCATCTATTTCATCAGAAAACTCGGTAAGCTCCACATCTTCTTCCACTCCTTCACGAAATACATCAATCTCATAACCTGTCAACTTGCCGGCCAACCTAATGTTATGACCTCCCCTACCAATTGCTTTGGAGACCTCTTCTGGTTTAAGGTATACTTGAGCGGTCATTTTTTCATCATTTAACTTCACCGATGAAACCCTTGCCGGGCTCAATGCCCTAGTCACCAATAACTGTGGATTGGCGGTCCAGTTTATGACATCAATATTCTCATTGCCCAGTTCACGTACTATACCATGAATACGCGACCCTTTCATACCTACACAGGCACCAACAGGATCAATACGATCATCATAAGAATCTACGGCAACCTTTGCTTTTTCACCGGGTATACGAACTACTTTCTTAACAGAGATAAGACCATCGAATACCTCGGGTATTTCTTGAAAGAACAGCTGTTCTAAAAATTTCGGTGAACTTCTTGACATGATGATAGAAGGCTTACTGCCTTTCAGTTCAACACTCTCGATCACACCACGAACATTATCTCCTTTTCTAAAGAAATCAGAAGGAATTTGCCGGTCTTTAGGAAGCAATATCTCATTGCCCTCATCATCTAACAAGATAATGACCTTGTGTCTTATGTGGTGTACTTCAGCAGTGTAAATTTCTCCTTCAAGATCCTTAAACTGCTTGTAAATGGTAGTGTTGTCATGTTCTTGAATTTTAGAGATCAAGTTTTGGCGAAGTGCCAAAATAGCCCTTCGACCCAAATTCATCAGTTTCACTTCTTCTGAAACATCCTCGCCGACTTCAAAATCAGGTTCGATTTTCTGCGCCTCTGAAAGCGATATTTCTTCATTGGGGTCTTCAACCTCACCATCTTCTACAACGATTCTATTTCTCCAAATCTCCAAATCCCCTTTATCGGGGTTAATGATAATATCAAAATTCTCGTCAGATCCAAATTTCTTTTTTAGCGTACTTCTAAACACATCTTCTAAAATCGCCATCAACGTTACCCTATCAATGAATTTATCATCCTTGAACTCTGAGAATGATTCGATCAGCGCAATATTTTCCATTGTTCTTCTATTAAAATTTCAAAATAACCTTTGCTTCCTTTATATCAGAAAAAACGATTTCCTTTTTTTTCTGAACTGTAACCTTCCCTTTACCTATGGGCTTGGGCTCTCGTGCTTTCCACTCTATTACAATGCCGTTTTCGGTGGCTGCAGTAAGGTTTCCCCTGTAATTATCCTCATTGGTCCTTACCTCTAACTTTCTGCCAATGTTTTTTTTATACTGTCTGGGCATTTTAAGGGGCGCCGCTGCCCCCGATGAAGCAATTTCTAAAGAGAAATCTTCTTCTTCACGATCTAAATTATGTTCTATGGCCCGACTTATTCTCATACAGTCTTGAACCGTTACCCCGTTGTCGCCATCCAAAACCACATTTATCTTATTATCTGAAGTAATGGTAAAATCTATCAGAAACAAAGACCCATCTTCAGCCAAGGCATCGCTTAAAAGTGTTTCTACTTTTTGCTTCAACATAACAATTAGAAATGAAAAAGAGGACTATAATGGCCCCCTCATGAATACTTTTATATCCTTTCAGTCGTGCAAATATACACTATTTTTCGTTTTTACCATAGCCTATTATTTTTTCGATAGTAAAATTTAACACTGTTAACCTCAAACAAGGTGTATTCACCCACTATAAGAATATAACAAAATGAGATGCCCTAGTTTGGGACTAAAAATCAAAATGATATACGAATATGGTGTTATTAACCGTTTTATAATATCATTTTACATTTAAACCCCAAGAAAAGCCCTGTACCCATCAATAGTCCCGAAGTTTCGAGAGAGGTATTGAACCCGGGCTCCGCTGAAAAAGCGGAGTTAGTTCAACTAGTAATTCCTGCCAGCCGGCAGGTTGGTTCAGCTCGTTTTACAAACACCTCAATCTCGAAGAATACGGGAGAGTTTCACTAATAAACCATTTAGTGGTATTTTTAACCAACTTAAGCCCCCAACTGAACCTATGGAAATTCTATCTTCTTACAATCTGATCATCGGAGCATCAATCATTGTGGTACTATCGTTCTGGTTCAATGGCATTGCGAAAAAGACGAACATCCCTTCTGTGCTCATGCTTATAGTATTGGGCGTTTTCATAAAGATCGTTCTTGATCTTTTTGTTCCCAACACTCCCGATTTTGCGGGATCTCTTGAAATTTTGGGCACCGTGGGCTTGATCATGATCGTACTTGAAGCGGCTTTAGAGCTTGAACTTAAAAAGGATAAAATCATTCCAATTATAAAATCGATGGCCATTGCACTGATCGGTCTTGTGGGATCGACCTGGATCGCGGCTTTGATCATCTATCAGTTCATACCTGAAATGACCATGCAATTGGCATGGATCTATGCGACGCCGCTTTCCATTCTATCAAGCGCGATCATCATTCCAAGTGTTGGCGGACTTTCAGACAAAAAGAGGGAGTTCCATATTTACGAAAGCACCTTCTCTGATATTATGGGCATTATGATGTTCTATTTTCTAATCGGAGGCCTTGACCCTGCTCAAGATACCGGTATTTCAGGTTTTGCCATCAATCTTGTGTTGACCATTGTCATTGCCATTGTGGCCAGTTATGCCATAATTCTCATTTTTCAACGCATTAAGAGCCAGGCCAAATTATTTCTGTTGATCGCCGTACTGCTCTTACTTTATGCTATCGGAAAAAAAATGCACCTGTCGTCTTTGATCATTATTTTGATTTTCGGACTGATCATCAAGAATGTCAAACTGTTCTTCCCGGGCAAAACGGCGATATTTCTTGAGAATGAAAAAATACAGCAAATCTACCACGAGCTGCACATCATCACCTTAGAGACCGCTTTTATAGTGCGCACCTTTTTCTTTGTCATTTTCGGCATCACCATTGTACTGTCCTCACTGCTGAGTTTTACCGTGGTCCTGGTCAGCCTTTTGATCATCGTGTCGATTTACGCCATTCGTTTTGCGGTACTCAGGGTATTTATAGGGAAGGATATTCTGCCCCAACTCTTCATTGCGCCCAGAGGGTTGATCACCGTGCTACTTTTCTACGCCATACCAAAACAGGCGGAAGTCGCTGGTTTTGAATCGGGCATTCTTCTTTTCATAATCATTGCCACCAGCCTTGTCATGACCTGGGCAATGATAAAGGACAAACGAAAAATGGGCACTTTATTGGATGAAATCGATGAGGCGGTTCTCGAAAGAAATGAGGCGGAAGATGCCCTACATGCCAATACCTCTCATTCGGAAGTAAGGAAAAACAATGAACCGGAAGAACCTGAAATCGAAAATCCGAACCAAGGCACTACCAACTAAAAGGATATAGACAACATGACATCTACCGCTGAATAACCTAATATACTCATGACACATGAAAACCCGAAGTTTTACCTGCCTGTCCGGCAGGCAGGTAAGCGTCTTTCTGCCTCTAACGGCGTTAAAATTATTAATCGTAGTACACTTCGGCTATCGCTCATCACAAGCTGGCCATGCTTTTGCCACCGCTCCACCTCGTCCATAGCTCTCGCTATGTCGTGCCTTGTTAGAAACTAAAATGTGCATCCTAAATTCTCCGATTTTTCATGTGTATATGTCCGCTGAGCCTGAAATTTTCCAGTACCGCCATCCCCTTTTCACACACTAGTGGCAAAATCGTGTTTTTCAGTGACTATACAGACATTAAAGGCATTGCTAATTTAATATAGATAGTGTCTTGTTCCGATAATGCATCAACAAAAGTACTGACAATTCTAGCATTTTCATGCTCTTAGAATAGCATTTGGATTTTCTTCTCATTCTTGCTAAAAAATGTCTAAACAAACT
>JAJRSY010000152.1 GCA_024278565.1 Bacteroidota bacterium | reverse complement strand
GGCTTTTTCACTGATTATAAGCTGTGGAGCGGTAAAAAATGCCAATAAAACACAAAAAGGTGCCGGGATCGGTGCGGCGGGTGGAGCCGTAATCGGTGGTGTCATCGGAAACAATGTCGGCAACGGCAACAATACCGCCTTGGGCGCCATAATAGGTGCTGTGGTCGGTGGAGCGGCCGGTGGGTATATCGGAAACCGTATGGATAAACAGGCAGAACGTATCGAGGAAGAGATACCCGGTGCTGAAGTTACCCGAGTGGGCGAGGGCATCAATGTGACTTTTAACGAAGATGCAGGGGTTTATTTCGATACAAGCAAGGCAACCGTAAAAGGAACATCGGCAGCGACCTTGGATAAGTTGGCGGGGATTCTCAAGGAATACCCCAATTCAAATATTTTGGTAGAGGGCCATACCGATAGTGCGGGCCCTGATGATTACAATATGCACTTATCGAAGCAACGGGCACAATCGGTTACCAGCTATCTTATTGCACATGGGGTCGAAGGTGAGCGGCTTACCACAAAATGGTACGGTGAGGATCAGCCCAAGGGAGATAATACAACGAAAGAGGGCAAGGCCGAAAACCGTCGTGTTGAACTCGCTATTGTTGCCAGTGAGGAACTGAAAGAAGAGGCTAAAGAAAAAGTGAAGGAATAAATACCCTACTTTTACGTTTTTAGACGAATCCCGATTATTTGACCGGGATTTTTTTTAATACCCAAAAACCACTTTAACGCTTACCTTGTTGTCTTCACGGTTTTTCTTGATTTTGATATCAAAGTCAGTGGTGTACAGGGTAGTGGTGCCGATAAGGGTTTTTTCGTTGATCGTAAAGTCGAAGGCAACGGGTTTGCGAACACCTTTGATGGTAAGATGTCCGTCGACCGAAAAGCCGTTTTCGTTTTCTCTGATGGCCGTGCTTTCAAAACTGATTTTAGGGTGGTCACCAGTGTTAAAATACCTACCGCTTTTGAGCGACCAATTGCGAATAAAATTCCCGGTATCAATGGTTTTCACCTCTACAGAGCCCTTGAACACTGAATTTTCAAGGTCGTTTAGATCAATGGAGGATTCAGAACCGAAGCCCGATAAGGTTCCGTCTACATTTTTGGAATGGAACACGAAACTGACTTCTGTAGAGGTAATCTCTAGGTTTTTCTGTGCGACCACTGTAAAGGTTGACAGTAATACAAGTAATACAAAAATCAGCCTTCTCATTTCAAATGCCTTTATCGGTTCTCTCGTAAAGATAACCATTTTTTGATATCGATAAGCGGTGGCTTATAAAAGCTTAGGAATTGCCTTCTTCTTCGGGAATTGCCAATGAAGCCAATATCTCTCCCAAAAGCGCAACGGATATAACTGTGAGCGAGATCCATTCAGGTAGTTCTATAGTATGGGCAAAGAGCATTTTCAAACCTACGAACTCCAAAATGACCACTAGACTGTAATTGATAAAACGAAACTTTTCCAACATCCTTGAAATCAAAAAATACATGGAACGAAGGCCCAAAATGGCGAATATATTCGAGCTAAAGACAATAAAGGGGTCAGTAGTGATGGCCAAAATGGCGGGTATGCTGTCAAGGGCAAAGAGAATATCGGTCAGTTCTATGACGACCATAAGGGCGACATATAGGGGAGTGGCGGCCTTTACGCCCATTCGCCGCACAAAAAAATCATGCCCGTTGATAACCGAGGTTATCGGATTTTTTTTTATCTGTTTGAAAACAAACGACTTTTTGAGATTGAACTCTTGCTCTGCGCCTTTGAGCATTTTGTAGGCAGTATACAGAAGAAAAACCCCGAAAACATAAATGACCCATTCAAAACGGGTAATCAGGACCACGCCAAAGAATATCATTAACGCCCTGAAGACAATAGCACCCAAAATACCCCAAAACAACACTCGGTGCTGATAGATTGGCGGAATCTTAAAAGAGGAAAAAATCACCGCAATAAACTGCCTCGATGCAAGCATACGGGGTATTTAGTGGAAGAAAGTTTTTTCAATGAAAACCTAAGGTTTTCAAACTTTCCTCTTAATGCGAGGCAAGCCTCCTTTAGATTTGTTTTTATAAAATATTACTTTAAAAGAAAAATGATGATGATGATGATGAAGTTTCTTTTTTTGCTTCTTTTTTTCTTTGTTGATAAGTGGTATTTTGTTAATAAAAAGAACGGGGTGAACTTAGCAAGCTTCTAGAGACTCAAGCTCTATTCCCCGTATTAGTCCCCGTTCTTTTATAATCAGGTTACAAGGACCAAACCCGCCTGCCGGACGGGCAGGTAGAATTTTAGATCTTACCTATTAAAGGTGTTAGTCAAAGTAACCATTTTAAACATAACAAAATTATGGGAATTAAAGACACCGTTGGCATTGACATTGGTAAATTAACTTTTGATGCTCGCATTCACAGTAATCAAATGTTCGAGATTTTTGAAAACTCAAACAAAGGATTTAAAAAAATGATTAATTGGGCATACAAAAACTGCTCATTTTTAACAGAAGAAATTCTATTTGTATTTG
>JAJRSY010000151.1 GCA_024278565.1 Bacteroidota bacterium | reverse complement strand
CATTTGACAATAGGCGACATCAAACCCGATACAGTTCCGTTAAAAATAAAAGACCATCCTTCCTGTACGGTTATCCAACTTGATATTTTTAATGGGGAAGAGCGAAAAAAAGCGATAGTAAAAAGTGATATTGTGGTCTCGATGCTTCCCGCAAGGTTTCATATAAAGGTGGCCGAAGACTGTATTGCCCATAAAAAACATCTGGTCACGGCTTCTTATGTAAGCAAAGAAATAGAAAAATTAGATTTAGCTGCCAAGGCAAAAGGGCTGGTTTTCATGAACGAGATTGGTTTAGACCCTGGCATTGACCACATGAGCGCTATGCAGATCATAGACCGTATTCGCAACAAAGGGGGTAAAATGCTGTTGTTCGAGTCTTTCTGTGGCGGATTGGTCGCCCCAGAAAGCGACAACAACCTGTGGAACTACAAATTTACATGGAATCCAAGAAATGTGGTTGTTGCGGGCCAGGGCGGTACCGCCCAATTTCTACAAGAGGGCACCTACAAATACATTCCGTACCACAAACTTTTTAGACGCACCGAATTTTTCACCATAGACGGTTTTGGTGCCTTCGAAGGGTATGCCAACCGAGATTCGCTCAAGTATAGGGAAGCCTACGGACTCCAAAATGCACTAACACTTTACAGGGGCACCATGCGCAGGGTCGGTTTTTCAAAGGCCTGGAACATGTTCGTGCAATTAGGCATGACCGATGACAGCTATACCATAGAAAATTCACAAGGAATGTCGTATCGAGAGTTCGTCAATCTGTTCTTGCCCTATTCACCTACCGATTCAGTGGAGCTAAAAATGCGCCATTACCTGAAAATCGACCAAGATGATGTTATGTGGGGAAAATTACTGGAACTGGATCTCTTCGATACCCAAAAGACCATTACCCTACAAAATGCCACACCTGCCCAAATGCTTCAAGAAATACTAGAAGCCAGCTGGACCTTGGAAGATACTGATAAGGATATGGTTGTGATGTACCACAAATTCGGCTACGAACTCAATGGCAAAAAACAACAGATTGATGCCAATATGGTCGTCATCGGTGAAAACCGCACGCATACCGCAATGGCAAAAACGGTAGGTTTACCTGTTGCCATAGCCACCCTTTTGATTCTGAACAAAAAAATCACGTCCGTAGGAGTTCAAATTCCTATCAAAAAAGAAGTGTACGACCCTATTCTTTCAGAGTTGAAAAACTACGGGGTGGTCTTCAAAGAGTATGAAGTTCCTTATTTAGGGTACGATCCCGCTTCCATCCGTAGTTAGAGTTTAGCGCTGATTCTTTATTTTTGCTGTTAATCTGAAACCACAACAATGAAAACTACTGACAATAATGTAAAGGTTGACGGAATCGACAAGAAAATTTTAAGGTTCTTGATGTCAGATGCGCGTACACCCGTTTTGAAAATAGCCCGAAATATAGGTATCTCGGGTGCTGCCATTCACCAACGCCTTAGGAAACTGGAAGCTTCAGGAGTGCTGGCAGGCTCAAAATTCATCATCAACCCCAAAGTGATGGGCTATACCACTATGGCCTATATCGGAATATATTTGGACAGGGCCATGAGCAACCCCATAGCCGTGAAACAGCTCGAAAAGATTCCCGAAGTGCTGGAGTGCCACTACACCACGGGCAATTGGTCGATCTTGATCAAGGTTTTGTGTAGGGACAACGAACATCTAATGTTGGTGCTCAATAAAAAAATTCAACAAATCGAAGGAGTATCTAGAACAGAGACCTTTATTTCGTTGGATCAACAGATCAATCGGCAAATTACTGTTTAATATTTGTATAGGGCTACCCATTTAAGTCTCGGAACAAAATAATCAAAAGCTCTGGGATAACGTAACTGCTGGGCATGACCAATATCTATATGACTTTTCAGATTTTAGAATTATGACTATAAATCAAAACTTTGAGAACTAAATGGGCAACCCTATATTTGTATTGAATCTAAATAAATATTACCTTTGATTTTATGGAGGTACTTTACACTTCAAAATTCTATACACTTTATCAAGCTGGGCACGAACGTTGTTTCTACCTTGATTTAGGTCAAAAAACCATTCGTTTGTCGTTTTGTCAATTTCTTGCCCTTAGGCACAAGGTAATGTCCATTTCCATTGAAAGCCATTTTGATTCCGATTTGAACGAACATGGGTTCGAGATGCTCATACTGTGCAACAAAGAACATTTTTTTATATTGAACACCTTGGAAGTGTTGGATTTAAAATGCCTGATCGACCATAGTTTTTCACTTATTGAAATGGATGCTGAAAATGTATTCACACAGTAATAACCTCGTAGTAATCTCTTTATTTTTAAGCAGTCTAAACCCAAAATGAGAGTGGTATTATTATCGCCCAGAGGCTTTTTGTATCTTTGCTAAAAGATTGATACTATGAAAGACATAATAAGACAACAGATGAGCATAACAGCCAGCTCAATGGACGTGCTAAACCAGCAAATACAAATGGAGAGTAAAGCCTCTGCCAGCTATTTGGCAATGGCCTCATGGTGCGATCAAAATGCCTTTGGCAATAGTGCCCTGTTCTTTTATGCCCAGGCAGAAGAAGAAAGAAGCCATATGATGAAAATTTTCAAGTTCATCAACGACTCTGGAGGAAATGCGATTTCACCCGAAGTAACGGATATCAACCATGATTTCTCTTCTTTGGAAGAAGTTTTCGTGACCGCATTGGAACAGGAAATAGAGGTTACTAAAGCCATCAATGGTATCGTGGCCAATGCTAAAAAAACTGACGACTATGCCGTTGAGAATTTCATGCAATGGTTCATTGAAGAACAACTTGAAGAAGAAAGGTCAATACGCGATATTCTAGATCTTTTTGAACTAATGGGAAGAGATGGTATTGCGCTTAAACTTATTGATGAGCGTATTAAGACCGAATAATTAAACAGTAAACAAAACAAAAAAGGGGAATGCAAAATGCATTCCCCTTTTTTTATATTTGCTCTTTTTTTTAATCTCTACTCGCCACACGCATGGCAAAATACAATAAGGTCGCCAAGGCTCCTATGGCAGCTACCAAATATGTTCTTGCCGCCCATTTCAAGGCATCTTCGGCACCAGCGTATTCTTCTTGGCTCACCATGTTCTTGTTTTTCAGCCAGGCCAATGCCCGGTTACTGGCATCGTATTCAACGGGCAAGGTGACAAAACTGAACAGGGTACCTATACCGTAAAGACCTACTCCCACCCAAGCGATAGTACCCCCGATTGCAGTTGTGCCCATCAGCATCATTCCGCCAAAAATGACCCACATTGAAAACTTTGAGGTCACCGTCAATACCGGCACCAATTTAGATCGCATGCCCAACCATTGATATGCGGTTGCGTGTTGCACCGCATGCCCACATTCATGGGCCGCAACGGCAGCGGCAGATGCATTTCGCTGTGCATATACCCCTTCACTAAGATTTACGGTCTTGTTTGCCGGGTTGTAGTGGTCCGTCAACATACCCGGTGTGGAAATCACCTTTACATCGGTAATGCCATGATCGGTCAGCATTTTTTCGGCAATTTCGGCACCGCTCAGTCCGTTGCGCAATTGCACTTTTGAGTACTTTTTAAATTTACTTTTTAGACGGTTGCTGACCAACATACTCAAGAGTCCGAAGACCCCTGCTATTATGATATAACCTATATCGAATCCAAACATAATTATCTGTTTTAAAATTTTAAACCAAAGATACTAAAGATTCCCTCAACACGTCTTCGCGAGCACAACGAAGCGAAGCGATCTGTTGCCTCGGAACACGTATTCAACAGCTTGCTTCGTCGCTTTACCACTACAACAAAAATCAACACTATAATGCTCCTCGCAAAGACAGTTATATCACCCTACTATATTGACAATTTTCCCTGGCACCACGATTACCTTTTTGGGCGTTCGGCCCTGCAACTGCTGCTTTGTCTTTTCATGTGCCATTACGGCTGCTTCTATATCTTCTTTGCTTAAGTCTAAAGACAGTTTCATGGTAAAACGCATTTTTCCGTTAAAAGAAATGGGGTATTCTTTCTCGCTCTCTACCAAATATTTTTCTTCGAATTTTGGGAATGGCACTTTTGAAATCGACTCATTATGTCCTAATTTTTGCCATAATTCTTCGGCAATATGAGGCGCATAGGGCGATACCAAAATCGCCAAGGACTCTAAAATTTCACGAGAATGACATTTTTGTGCCGTTAGCTCGTTCACACAGATCATAAAAGTAGAGACCGAGGTATTGAAACTGAAATTTTCGATGTCCTCTTCTACTTTTTTGATGGTTTTGTGAAGGGTGCGCAAGTCCTCCCCCAGCCCCTCCGAAGGAGGGGAGTCATTTACGAAAAATTCACCATTTGAACCAGAGTGGTACAGTTTCCATAATTTTTTTAAAAACCCATGTACTCCAGTAATACCTGCGGTATTCCACGGTTTTGATTGTTCTAAAGGGCCTAAGAACATTTCGTAAAGCCGTAAACTGTCTGCCCCGTACTGATCACAGATTTCATCAGGACTCACCACATTGTACTTTGATTTTGACATTTTTTCGACTTCGCGAGAGACGGTGAAAGCCCCTGCAGGCCTCCCCTCAAGGGAGGTGTTAGAATCGTATCTTTCACCATTGTCCAAAATGAAAATCGCGTTTTTATATTCTGGTCTCCAATTCTTGAAAGCTTCGATATCAAGTTCGTCTGATGAATTTATTAAAGAGACATCAACATGTAATGGAGTTGTTTTTTTGAAATTAATCCCTCCTACATCATCTATTTCAAATTCTCTTTTTAACTCTGAAACAAACCATTCGTTTATGAAATTAAAATCCTTAACGTATTCATCGTTTTCTAATAAATCATGATGATTTGTCGAAATAAGAATGGGTCTTTCCCTAATAAAATCAAGCACCCCTTCCTTAGCATTATTATCATGCGCATACCCATAGAAATAAAAAGTTCGATATACAAAAGCACTAGTCCCCGTAATCATGCCCTGATTAATCAGTTTTTTGGCATATTCGTCTTTGGGTACCAAGCCTTTATCGAACATGAATTTTTGCCAAAAACGAGAGTACAACAAATGCCCCGTTGCGTGTTCGCTACCGCCTATGTAGAGATCTACATCTTGCCAATAGTTGATGGCTTCTTGTGAAAAGATCTCATCATCATTGTGGGGATCCATATAGCGGTTGAAATATTGTGAGCTGCCTGCCCAACCCGGCATGGTGTTCAACTCTAAGTCCCCTCCTAGCCTCCCCGAAGGGGAGGAACTTTCAAATTTTTCTTTTGTAACTACTTTGCCTTTGTCACCGTATTGAAGCCAATACCATGCTTTGGCATTACCCAAGGGGGGGTCGCCTGTTTCTGTGGGCAGGTATTTGTCTACTTCCGGTAATTCTAATGGTAAGAACTTCTTGTCCAACATCTGGGGCATTCCGTCTGCATCATAATATACGGGGAAAGGTTCTCCCCAATACCGCTGCCGACTGAACACGGCATCACGAAGGCGGTAGTTGATCTTTCCTTCGCCTTGCCCCAATTTTTCCAACTCAAAAATGGCCCTTTTGACCGCTTTTTTATAGGGCAGTCCGTTTAAGAAATCTGAATTGGTGATAATGGTCTTGTCCTTATCTGAAAAAGCTTCCTCAGAAATATCGATTCCCTCAAAAATATTGGGGATGGGAATCTTAAAATACTTCGCAAAATCATAATCACGCTGATCCCCACAAGGAACCGACATTACCGCACCTGTACCATAACCCGCCAATACATAATCACCGATCCAAATAGGTATGGGTTCTTTCGTAAACGGATGCTCGGCATACGCCCCCGTAAACGCACCCGAAATGGTCTTTACATCAGCCATACGCTCACGCTCACTACGTTTAGCCGTGGCTTCAACATAGGCTTCGACCTCGGTTTTTTGTTCTGGTGTGGTGATTTGTGATACCAATTCATGTTCTGGTGCCAAAACCATGAAGGAGACCCCGAAAATGGTGTCGGGTCTTGTGGTGAAGACAGAAATCCCCCTAGCCCCCGAAGGGGGGATGCCACTGTTCTCTATATTCCTTTGAGTCTCAACGAAAACGGCATCGATATCCCCAATGTCCTCTTCATTGGAAAAGTCCCCACCTAAATCCTCCCCTGAGGGGAGGACTTTTAACTTATTGCTAATTTCATCTATTACAGCATCAATATCATTTAGCACTTGTTCATTGGTGAATCTTAAGAAATGATATCCCTTTTTCTCTTCTAAAATCAATTGTCTTTCGGCATCTTCATCCAATTGGTATTGATGTATCTCTCCATCAATTTCAATAATTAGACGTTTTTCCAAACAAACAAAATCGGGAATATACTTATAGATAGGGTGTTGTCTTCTAAATTTAAGTCCTGTTTTTTTATCTCTTAATCCCTCCCACAATTTAGCCTCTGCTTTTGTTGGTTTTTTTCGCATCTCTTTGGCTCTTTCCAAAAGAATACCAATTATCGAAGAATCACCCGTGATTCGAGAGTTTCGAGAAGTCCCCCCTCCCTCGGAGGGGGCTAGGGGGAGGACTTTGAATTCCGCAGTCGCCCCTTCTGACCGCCCGATCCAATTCGCCTGCGTATCTTTCAATGGCTGGGGCCAATCAACGGTTTTCAAACCATCTAACAAACGCTGGGCATAGGCGGTAATGCGCATGCTCCATTGGGTCATTTTTTTTCGGGTCACCGGGTGGCCACCTCGCTCTGATACGCCGTTGACAATTTCATCATTTGCCAATACGGTTCCTAAGTCCGGACACCAGTTCACTTCGGTCTCGGCCAAATAGGTGAGCCTGTATTTCAGTAAAATCTCTTGCTGTTCCTTATTTGAAAATTGCTTCCAGATGGTAGCGGAAAATTCAGGAATATCATCATCACAGACTGCATTTACGCCTGCATTTCCATCCGAAGAAAAAATAGAGATCAAGGCTTCAATATCTTCTGCTTTATCAGAATCTTTGTTGTACCACGAATTGAAGAGTTGAATAAATATCCACTGCGTCCATTTATAGCATTTGGGGTCCGAGGTACGTAATTCACGGCTCCAATCAAATGAAAACCCCATGCGATCCAATTGCTTGCGATAGCCTTTTATTTTTTTTCCTTCCTTATCCACACCGCCCTCGATGTTGACCTTTGTAGTATCTGCAGGGTGCTGCCCTGTTTGAATGGCGTATTGTTCAGCGGGCAGACCGAAAGAATCATACCCCATAGGATGCAGAACATTAAACCCTTTATGCCTTTTATAGCGGGCATAAATATCACTGGCAATATACCCCAAGGGATGGCCCACGTGCAAACCGGCACCAGAGGGATAGGGGAACATATCGAGCACATAAAATTTTGGGAGAGCTATCCCCTCTAGCTCCCCCTCAAGGGGAGGATTGGTTGCTTGGAACGTTTTTTGTTCTGCCCAATATTTTTGCCACTTGTCTTCTATTTTGTTGAAATCGTAACTCATTTTATGCATTTTAGACCTGCCCGGTTTGTCAAGGTTTTTGACCTACTTAGAATTTTGCTTGTCCACCCATCGGAGAAAAATCTATAGACCTGCTAGATTTTGAAAGCCTAGCAGGTTCTATCTCGGTCACGAAAATAGGTTTAATCCCTGAGAAAAGGAAAAGACAATATAGCGATTGTTCATCTACCATACTGACAATAATTTATTACTGTAAAGTACCCAGACCATAGATAATACGGCCGATATGTTAATGGCGTAACCGAACAATCGCATTTCTTTTACCGTATACGCCCTATCTTTATAAAACACGAATACATCTAAAACCAACCACAAAGAAAATATTAATAAAAAAATCGCCAAAACAAAATCCCTAAACCAGAACCACAGCAGAAAAGATTCTAACAACAATAGCAACAACATTAAGATTTTGGTGTTTTTGCGTTTTAAAATAGTGGCTGTCGTTTTTTTACCAGCTAATGTATCTGGTTCAATATCCATTATCTCACCCCCTATATGTGCTTGAAATGCAAAAAGGGACAAGTAAACCGTCGTTTGCCACGGCATTGGTTCTAAATTATTCAATTCAATGCAAAAAAAAGCGGTTAGCACATATCCTATTTGTATTAAAATTTCAAAAGGAGGCCTTTCTTTAAGCCGAAAAGGTTTGAAATTGTATGCAATATTCACCAAGATCATCAAACAAAGCAACACGAACATTCTATACCCTGACATATACACGAATACGGCGCAAAAAGGAAGCATGACCAATGTTATACGTTTCAACAACGGTTTTAATTGCTCACTCGAGGCCTTTGCCCCAAATAGAAAATTACCCTTTCTGGCATTCAAAGAATCAGCTTTTACATCGTTGTAATCATTTAGGCCGTATACAAAATAATTTAGTGGAAACGTAACGAATACCAACCCTGACCAAAATGAAAATGTTTCTAAAAAACCCTCCTGATCGCTAAAAGGAACCATATAGATCCAAATGGTAGAGAACCAAAGCCCTGGTCTTGATATTTTTAAATCTAACATATACTCCTTCCATTTTAAAACCCGAAATTTCCGCCTGCCTCGCCGGCAGGCAGGCTTGCTCTTTTTCCGCCGATCGGCGTTAAAATTTATCGCCGTAGCTATGGCTATACCAATAAATTTTGCCTTGCTCGCCGAAAAAACAGACTACCCGTATTCTCCCGAATTTTAAAATGGAAGGAGTATACTCACATTAAACTAAAAATGGCACAAACCTGATCGATAGGGTCTGTTCGGGCAAAAATAAGTTTATTCGATTTACTTTCCTATTTTTACAACTTCATTCACTACTATGGGCAGATCTTTTGAACAGTACCAAAAACGCAAACTGATATCATCGTATTTCTCAGTAGTCTTGAGCATTGCGTTGGTACTCTTCTTAGTAGGTGTTTTGGGGCTTTTGGTATTGAACACCAATAAAATGGCCAATCATTTCAAAGAGCAGATTACCATATCGGTGTTTTTAAAAGATAGTGCCAAAGAGGTAGAGATAGGTCAATTGCAAAAAAGTTTGGCCATGGCCGAGTACACCAAAACGGCCACTTATGTTTCTAAAGAAGAGGCCGCAAAAACGCATAGTGAAGAAATAGGTGAGAATTTCATTGATTTTTTGGGCTACAATCCCCTTAAAAATTCTATAGATGTAAATTTAAACGCCGATTTTGTGTCGCCCGACCAACTTGCTGAAATCGCTGAAGAGATTTCTGCCAAAAGTTATGTTGACGAGGTGAGTTATGACAAACCCTTAGTGGGGCTATTGAACGATAATGTAAAAAAAATAAGCTTTTGGATCCTTGTGGCCAGTGCCATTTTTACCTTTATTGCCGTATTGCTCATCAACAGTTCGATCCGCTTATCGATCTATTCAAAACGCTTTATCATCAAGACCATGCAAATGGTGGGGGCAACAAAAACCTTTATCAGAAGACCTTTTATTTTAACAAATATCAAACTGGGCATGTTGGGCGCGGTCATCGCACTATTTGCTTTGGGTGGCGTACTATATTATGTTAACGAGAATTTTGCCGACCTAGGGCTTTTTGATGACCCAACCCTATTAATCATACTTTTTGTCGGTATTTTTGTTTTGGGCATACTAATTTCGCTAATAAGCACCTATTTTGCCACACAACGGTTTTTAAACCTACAGACCGATGAACTGTATTATTGATTTCGTGCTCCGTAAAAGAGAATAGACCGCTATGCTGTTAGATTCAAGACAAAAGACTTGATTGTAACCAACAGGCAACAACTGTTCTAAAATAATTGATGTAAAGTCAAAACATCTTCATTAAATTTGTACTATGGACAAAAAGCAGCAACACAGGGATAATCAACAGCCCAAACAAGAATTCATCTTTCAGGAAAAGAACTATTTGTTCATGTTCATTGGTCTGGCATTTATTACCATAGGGTTTATCTTGATGAGCGGTGGTGGCAGCGACGACCCCAATGTTTTCAATGATGATATCTACAATTTCAGGCGCATTCGTTTGGCACCCACCTTGATACTAATAGGTCTCGGCATTGAAGTATATGCGATTTTGTTGAACCCCCATAAGAGAAAGGCCTAATTGGATATTTTAGATGCCATCATCCTCGGAATCATTCAAGGGCTGACCGAATTTCTACCGGTATCCTCCAGCGGTCATTTAGAACTTGGCAAGACCATTTTGGGAGACAGATCGGTTCCTGAAGAAAGCCTATTGTTTACCGTAGTGCTCCATTTTGCCACTGCCCTGAGTACCATTGTGGTATTTCGAAAGGATGTTTGGGAAATTCTTCAAGGGCTTTTTAGTTTTAAATGGAACGAAGAGACCCGATTTTCTTTAAAAATAATCGTATCAATGTTGCCAGCTGTCTTTGTAGGCCTTTTTTTCGAAGAACAATTAGAAGCATTTTTCGGGGGTAACATCAGATTCGTAGGTTTTATGTTATTGATAACGGCCGTACTGCTCTATCTAGCTGACAAGGCAAAGGACACCGACAAAAAAGTAAGTTTCAAGAACGCATTCATTGTAGGTGTTTCACAGGCGATTGCCATGTTACCAGGTATTTCGCGAAGTGGGGCCACCATTTCCGCCTCGGTACTACTGGGGGTCGATAAGACCAAAGCGGCGCGGTTTTCATTTTTGATGGTCGTACCCCTTATTTTTGGTAAAATCGGAAAAGACCTGCTCAGTGGCGATCTAAATTTCAATGGAGAAAGTAACCTGGCCATGGCAGCTGGGTTTATAGCGGCTTTTATTACCGGTTTGTTTGCATGCACATGGATGATCCAACTTGTCAAAAAAAGTAAGCTTTCGTACTTTGCCATCTACTGCCTAGTTGTTGGGTTGATAGCAATAGGGTTTGGTTTATGGGAAGCCTATTAGTGCCCAAAAGGGTAACGGAATGAATTTTATAGTTTTCAAATTCTTTATGATTTTGTAACGTACCAGATGAAAACCAAAGAAGATTTTTTTAACGGCCAATTACTTTTAATCGACAAACCCTCGGGTTGGTCATCTTTTCAGGCGGTGAACAAACTCAAGTGGGCCATTCGCAAAAAGTTCGCACTTAAAAAGATAAAGATCGGTCATGCCGGCACACTCGACCCCTTGGCAACCGGACTCCTTTTAATATGTACGGGCAAGTTTACCAAAACCATCAACGAGCTACAAGGGCAGGTAAAAGAATACACGGGCACAATAACACTTGGGGCAACCACCCCGTCTTATGATCTTGAAACAGAAATTGACAAGACCTACCCTATTGATCATATTACCAAAGCTCTGGTTTATGAGACCACAAAAGTATTCATTGGTGAGATTGAACAACTACCTCCGATTTTTTCAGCATTAAAAAAAAACGGTAAGCGATTGTACGAATACGCACGTGAAGGAAAAGAAATTGAAATCAAAAAAAGGACCATTACCATTAATGAGTTCGAAATAACCGCCATAGAGCTACCCAACGTAAGGTTTCGAGTCGTTTGCAGCAAGGGCACCTATATACGTTCATTGGCCCACGATTTCGGAAAAGAACTAAACTCTGGCGGGCATTTGACCAAATTGAGAAGAACCAAAATAGGTAGTTATACCGTAAATAAGGCTATTGACCCAGTTGTTTATGCAGAAAGTTTGTTTGAAAATACAGAAAAGCCTTGAAAATTTCATGCTTTTAACTTTCCGTTCAACGAATTATTCAAATATATTTATGAAATTAGGGTTATAGCATTATGAGTCTGAATCGTAAACAATTATCGTTTTTGATCACCATTTTTTCCATGTCTATCATGGTGTTATGCCTATACAACATACATTTAGGGCAGAACGGAAACAAAGAAGACGAGTATATTGTTGAAATGATGTTGGCAGAAGAAGACATCGAAGAGTTGTTGGATAAGAAAGAGGAGTTAGAGAAAATGGCGAAATCAAACCCCATAAAAAGCCATATGGCTTATAACGAAACCGCAAAACCTAGTTATGGTAATCCTGAACCATTAAAGACCCTAGAAGAGCTCATGGCCGAAAAAGCTGCCTCAAGCGATAGTGATGACCTCAATGAACTTATGTCTGATTCAGCCTACGCGGCACGTGTAAAAGAATTGACCAAGCACCGCGAAGAAACCAAACAAAAGCTGGGCGAAAAAGAAGCTCAGAAAAAAGAATTCACAAATAATTTGGCAGCACGAAAAACATCGGTTTCCTACTCCTTGGTAAATCGAAATAATTATAGGCTGCCACCACCCATTTATACCTGTATCGAGGGCGGAAAAGTAGTTGTGAACATTACAGTCGATGCACTCGGCAATGTCATTGGAGCTACTTTCAACTCAAAAAGCTCGGGCACTTCAAATGGCTGTTTGGTCGACAACGCAATAACCTATGCCTTAAAAGCCAAATTCAATTCTTCAGATAATACTTCCCAAAAAGGAACGATCACTTATCTATTTCAACAAAAGCCCCGTTAAAAGATCTTCCAAAATACTTTGCCCCCTATCCTTGTTATACCACATTTGAAGATCTTGTTTGAACCCAGGTGTCAACCCGCCATGTTCTTTTTTATAGGCCTCAACCAAATCGGTTGCATTCTTAGATCGTGAACCCCATTCTGCAACTACACTTTTTGTGCCTTGGTCAACAACTATTAGTTTTGGAATAGATTTGGTGCCCTTGGTCAAAAAACGATCCATTAACTCCGAATTACCATCACGAAGCAGTACTCGAAACCTTATATTAGGGTTTAATTCTGCTATTTTGTTCATCACCGGCAAGGCAATAGCAGCATCACCACACCAGCTCTCGGTAAGAACCAGCCAGATCACCGATTTATCAAATGCACTAATCGTATCGACTGACCCGCTACTGAATTTCAAGGTTTTGTCCCACCGTTTCATACGTTTGTGGTTCAGTTGGGTAAAGTTGATTACATCTTCCGTTTGTTCCGGTCCTGATGATTTTCCTTCTTTGGCCAATTGAGCGACCAATGTTCTGTAGTCAGCATAAGTCATCGCATTTGATAGACTTTCCTGCACAAGTTGTTTTGTAGTTTTGTCCATAAGTGTTCTTAGGCTTATATTCATAATATAATGAACACAAAGTTATTTAAATAAAACATTTTCTTAGGTAACTTAGGTAACATTAGTTGACCTTCATTATGAAAACTTACATATCTTTATTGCGGCCGATAAGAGTAAAATTACTTCGACCGTCGATACTGTAAGTGCTGTCACTTAGTAGCTCTAATTTAACAACAAGAATGAGATGAAAAAACATAAATGTGGTTGGTGTCTTGGTGATGAGCTGTACGAAGCCTATCATGATTTAGAATGGGGTGTACCCGTAAAGGATGATGCTACTCTTTTCGAATTTTTGATACTGGAAACCTTTCAAGCTGGCCTAAGTTGGATTACCGTTCTCAAAAAACGAGAGAATTTCAGAAAGGCACTTGACAATTTCAATTACACA
Organism: Bacteroidota bacterium; assembly: GCA_024278565.1. GTDB lineage: Bacteria > Bacteroidota > Bacteroidia > Flavobacteriales > Flavobacteriaceae > Maribacter_C. Next base: position 1,864 of record JAJRSY010000151.1, on the reverse strand, counting down.
AAAATCGCAACTTACGATCAGCATAAAAAAGATGCCCTTTTACAAGATGTGGGCATCATCAGAAACAAACTAAAGGTAAACGCTACGGTTACCAACGCCCAAGCTTTTATTAATATACAAGAAGAGTTTGGCAGTTTCAGCGATTATATTTGGGGCTTTGTGGATGGGAAACCCATCAAAAACCATTTCAAAGACTACAAATCTGCCCCTGCGAACACCGGGCTTTCAGATAAAATCAGCAAAGACCTGAAAAAAAGAGGTTTTAAATTTGTGGGAAGCACGGTAGTTTACGCACATATGCAGGCAACTGGCATGGTCAACGACCATGAAATCAATTGTTTTAGATATGAAGAAGTTTAGCGTTTTTATGCTCTTATTTTCAATTGGGTTTCTTTCTTTCTCTCAAGACAAGCAAGAACGGCAATACCGTATCAAGAAATCACAGTTTCCCGACACGTGTAAAAGCTTCTTTTTTGAAAACATTGAACATACAAAAAGGGTGCGTTACTACAAAGAAGTCGATACCGCCCAAACCAATTACACGATAAAATTTAAAAAAGATCGATTGAACTATCATATTGATTTTGACCAAAACAACAACCTACAATGTATCGGTTTTAGGATCAATGAAATCGATCTTCCTTCAGACGCCTATTCCCAAATCGAATCTTATATGGTCAGCACTTTTGACAAGTTCAAAATAAGGCGCATTTTTCAACAGTACCACATATCGATTAAAAACAAAGAAGATCAGCTATTAAAAGATGCTTTTCAGAATATGATGTTGCCTTCAACTATTTATAGGGTGTTGGTTGTGGGTAAAAAAAATGGGAGGAGGCACGAAAAAGAGGTCTTGTTTGACGCTGAAGGCAACCTAAAAAGCATTCGTAACATCTTACCTGCAAATTTCGATCGGATATTATATTAATATGGCGAAAATAGACTAATAGACACTAGACCTTAGACGTATTGACCTGCCTGCAGGCAGGCAGGTTTTCAGCAAGTTGAATAAATTTAAGGTTCTACTACTATTTGTGTGGGTAAGATCATATTTTTAGTTTTGAACATCTTAAAAAACAATGGGTGAATGATATAATGGGTGAATGTTTGAATAATATAATATGACTATCGGATTCGTTACATATAATTCACTTGGACTATATAATTGATAACGTGATGATTATGTTTTACCAAAAACGAAAATGAACTACCCCGCTGCAAGCAGACGGGGTATTTAGTGGAAGAAAATTTTTTCAATGAAAACCTAAGGTTTTCAAACTTTCCTCTTAATGCGAGGCAAGCCTCGAGGAACCTGCCAGCCGGCAGGCTGGTTAAACCCTAAGAGATTAAATTATAATCCGTTAAAAATGTGACAAAACTAACCCTGAAAATTGTCTTGCAAAAGGCACTACATCGCAAATCACTTTTATGCAGCTAGTTACAAAATATTATTTTGTGCAATCAATCCGATAGTCATAAAATATAAATAAGCAATAGACTGATATACAGATACGTAAGACTATTTTATTCACGTATTAAAGCATTCATACATTCATTCATTTTGAACTGATATAAATCTTCCACTAAACCTGCCCGCCCGGCAGGCTAGTTCGCAGTAGTACTAAATTTAAAATCCTAAACTATGTCCTCTGGATTAATTAAGAACGTTGCTTTAGTATCTCGATAAATTTCTTTCTGCTCATCTCCTCAGCACCCAAACTTTCTAGGTGCTTGGTATACAATTGGCAATCTATCAAAAGATAATTTTTGTTTTCAAGTTCTTGGGCCATGTTGATAAAAGCAACCTTTGAAGCATTGACTGCTGTACTGAACATACTTTCGCCACAAAAAACATGACCAAGAT
>JAJRSY010000009.1 GCA_024278565.1 Bacteroidota bacterium | reverse complement strand
TTTTTTTTTGTAAGTAGATATGATATTAGGTGTGAAATAATCTAATTTTGTAAAAGGTCGTAGCGTTCATTTCCCTATCGAAGTATGGAGTGTTTTTGATTCGATGTGGTTGTTTTTTCGATTTCCCATTAATAATGTTGTCAAATCCTGTAGGAAAATCTTATATTTGCAGGCTGTAACAAAAACCATCAATAAATACCATAACCAATGCAAAATAAAGGACTTATAAAGCTTTTTGCCCTCTTGTTCGGACTCGTTAGTATCTATCAATTGTCTTTTACTTTTATTACGAATAAGATCGAAGACGATGCAAAAGCTTTTGCCATCGGTCAAATTTCAGATTCAGAACCAGATGTCTTGACCAAGAGAGAGCAGTTGATCACTAATTACCTAGATTCTATTGGTTCGAACAAGATATTCGGTTTTACGAATTATGATGAAGCCAAGAAAAAACAGCTGAACAAAGGTTTGGATCTTGAAGGGGGCATCAATGTGACCTTACAAATATCGATAAAGGATATATTAAAAGGATTGGCAGATAATACCAAGAACCCCATTTTCAATAAAGCCTTGGCCGATGCCGATTTGGCATCAAAAAATAGCGATGACACTTATTTGGACCTGTTTTTTGAGGCATTCGATAAAATAAAAGGAGACGCTAAATTGGCTTCCCCAGATATTTTTTCGAACAAGGGCCTGAGTGATCAAGTCAACTTTCAAATGGCCGATGATGAGGTGAAGCCGATTATCAGAACAAAAATAGATGAGGCGATAGTCTCTGCTTTTGAGGTACTGCGTGAACGTATCGATGGCTTTGGGGTAACCCAACCCAACATTCAACGCCTCGGAAATTCGGGTCGTGTGCTTATTGAACTGCCAGGGGCAAAAGATGTAAAAAGAGCAATGGACCTCGTATCCAAAACAGCTCAATTGGAATTTTGGGAAACCCTGGAACAGAACAACCCTGGTTTTAGTACGTTTTTGATCTCGGCCAATGAGAAATTAAAAACATTGATAGACTTACCGGAAGTAATAGAGCCCATTAAGGAAGAAAGTGAGTTGGATTCCCTGCTATCGGATGCTACGGTGGATTCTTTGGATATTGCCAAACAGGTAAACCCGTTGTACGATCTTCTTGTTCCTGCCAACCCAGGTAGCTATGCCATGTTCAGGGTGGCTGTAAAAGATACGGCTGCCGTGGGCAAGTATCTCAGAATGCCTGAAATTCGACGTTTGTTACCAGCCGATATTCGATTTACAAAGTTTGTGTGGGAGCGTCCATCAATCGAGGACATCGAGATAATCGAACTATATGCCCTAAAATCGAACCGTGAGGGCACACCGCGAATTAGTGGTGATGTGGTCAGTGACGCAAGGGATACATTTGACCAGTTCAGCAAACCGGCCATTAGTATGAGCATGAACTCAAGGGGCTCGAAAGAATGGCAAAAGCTTACCAGTGATGCAAACCTGAACAATACGGGCATAGCCGTTGTTCTCGATAATAAGGTATATACCGCACCGGGCTGTTCGGTAGTGGGTGGTATTTCAGGTGGGGGAACCGAAATTACAGGTACCTTTACCGTTGCCGAAACAAAGGATATTTCAAACGTACTGCGTGCGGGTAAACTGCCTGCAAGGGCCGAGATCATACAATCAGAAATAGTAGGTCCGTCATTGGGGCAAGAGGCAATCGATAGTGGGCTGATGTCCTTTATGCTCGCCATGGCGATTGTATTGGTATGGATGGTCTTCTATTATGGTAAGGCCGGTATATTCGCTGACATCGCCCTTCTTTTGAACATTCTTTTGATCTTTGGGGTGTTGACCAGCTTGAATGCTGTTCTTACTTTACCGGGTATCGCTGGTATTGTATTGACCATAGGTATGTCAGTAGATGCGAACGTACTTATTTTTGAGCGCATAAAAGAGGAATTGGGAAAAGGAAAGGGAAAAAGCCAGGCAGTGGCCGATGGTTTTGGCAATGCGCTTTCTTCTATATTGGATGCCAACATTACAACCGGACTTACGGCATTGATTCTGTTCTTGTTCGGATCTGGACCCATTAAGGGTTTTGCAACCACCTTATTGATAGGTATTCTTACCTCGTTGTTCACAGCTATTTTCATAACAAGATTATTGGTAGATTGGTATGTTAAGGGTAAGGATAGAAGATTGGACTTCTCTACGGGCTTGACAAAAAACCTGTTTAAGAACATCAACATCAATTTCTTGTCAAAACGAAAGATCAGCTATGTACTGTCGGCAATCTTGGTCGGTGTAGGTTTGTTTTCCTTATTTTTCGGTCCAGGGCTGCAACAGGGTGTTGACTTTATTGGTGGCCGTTCGTACCAAGTGCGTTTTGAAAAGGCGGTAAACCCTTCAGAGATCGCTTCTGAACTGAATGAGGTATTTGGTAGTGGAACCAATGTAAAAACATTCGGTGAGGCGAACCAGGTCAAGATAACCACTGCGTACAAAGTAGATGTGGAAGGTACTGAAGTGGATGATGAAATACAGGACAAGCTATTCACTTCATTACAGAAGTATTTGCCGGCTGCGACCACTAAGGCAGATTTTATTGTTGGCAGTGATGAAAAAGCCATTGGTATCATGCAGTCGGTCAAAGTAGGGCCGACCATTGCCGATGATATCAAGAACAATGCATTTTTGGCCATTATGGGTTCTTTGTTCGTGGTCTTCCTATACATATTATTGCGTTTTCGTAAGTGGCAGTTCTCTTTGGGGGCGGTAATAGCGGTGTTCCATGATGTATTGATCGTATTGGGCATCTTCTCTATTTTCGGTACCATAATGCCGTTCAATATGGAAATTGACCAGGCCTTCATTGCGGCCATTCTTACGGTGATCGGGTATTCGTTGAACGATACCGTGGTAGTGTTCGATCGTATTCGTGAGATTGTGGGCCTTAAAGGATGGAAATCTGGTGAAAATGTGGATCTGGCCTTGAACAGTACATTGAGCAGGACTTTGAACACTTCGCTTACCACTTTGGTGGTGTTGTTGGCCATATTCGTTTTCGGGGGCGATTCATTGAGGGGGTTTATGTTCGCGATGATCATAGGGGTCATTGTCGGCACCTATTCCTCTTTGTTTATTGCGACACCTGTAATGTTCGATTTCTTGAAAAAAAGCGTGAAGTCAGGTAAAACGGAAGAATAAGCTTGCTAAAATAATTTTGATAAAAGAGCCGCTTGATAGCGGCTCTTTTACTTTATCTTTCCCACTGAACCCGTATCGGTCATTTGAAGTTCATAAATACAATCAGGGACAAGGCCCGGTTCTTGTCTGTGCGATACAAAAACGGTTGCCGTACCGCTTTCCCTTGCTATTTTGTTCACCAGTGAGACCAGAAGTTGTGCCGAGGCATCATCAAGACTGGCTGTGGGCTCATCTAAAATAAGCAATAAAGGGTGT
>JAJRSY010000150.1 GCA_024278565.1 Bacteroidota bacterium | reverse complement strand
GGTTTTCTATCGTTTGCTTTTGGCCGATAGCGGCGTTGCTGAAACAGTTACATAGATTGACTATGCGCCTGTTTCAGCGCCTTGCTCTCGACCAAAATCAAGTGGCTATAAAATCCGCAACCGTAACCGCGCGAAGTATATATTCAAGTGGCCGCGTGAAGTATAACTATAATTATGAGAATCAATTAAGTTACAAGTAGTGGAGGAAGAAAAACAGAATGAAGAAAATATCAGAATATCGGGTTGTACAAGGTGATAAAGCTCATTTTTTTAGTGAAGATATCAATAGCTTGATTGAACAAGGGTTTCAGCCCTATGATCAGCTTGTTGTCATTTATTCTGAAGGAAAGGAAAGATATTACCAGGCCATGGTTAAATTCAAGGAAATCGATACAAACCATTGATTGGACTGTTTTCTATATGTTTTAGTGGGCGGATCTTCTTGGTGTTACGGTTAGTTTTGTAGTGTCATGGCCAAATCAAGTCCACATTGAATCAACGGGGGTTAAAGACCCGATTCCAAATGCGGCTTTGAATAGTTACTTCGGATGGTCACCGTTGCAGTTTTCTATAAGCTAAAATCTATTTGCTATAAAATCTGCAACCGTAACCGGGCGAAGTATAACTCATTGGTTTAGAGGTTTTTTAAATTTTTCTTACGCATATGCTTAAAGGGATGCAGACGAGTACCTAATCGAGGCATTGTACTTTCAACGACTTGGTTTTTTTATGGAAATTGTATTCTCCAAGATGATGAGGTTTCGATTTGGCATCAAAAATAAGCTCTGAATCCTCTCTGATATCTTTTTCAGTGATACCCAATGATTTCATCAGTACCGGGTATTTAGCCATTTCTGTCAAAGTCAATTTATAGTTGATATTTTCATAGATGGTCACCCGGGCTTTTGGACCGACAATAATACTGTCAATTCTAGACTCCCAGTTTTCGCCATTGACATTGCGTAAATTGGGTAATTCCTTGGGGCCTTGTATTCTGAAATGATCACCAATAAATTGAGCATATTCATAAAAATCAGCCCAGCAATCGGTGTTTTTTGCTAAAGCAGCTGGACTTTGTCCAAGCAGGGCGAGGATGATTAACGGTATGGCTCTGTTAGCGCGTAATAAAGGATGTAATGAACTCATGGTTTTTCTCCTTTCTTTGATTGCGGTTCTTAAAGGATGTGGATTGGATCGTTCGCTACAGACAAAGATCATAATCCAGATGAATACCCTTCAATTGCATCTTAGCAAAACAAAACCAAGAAGTCCTTATTTTGTGTGCTGGCGAATGGGAGCTTTTGGTACTTATTTGAGCACCTGAGACGTATTTACGCAAAGAGCTCTACAGACAATAAAACAGGGCCAGGATTCCTGCACCAACCCAGGTCAGTGCCAACAAGACCCAAGGTAACCAATGCTGTTTGTAGATGATTTGAGGTCGAGGATCAGTCTCTTCTGGTTGTGGTGGTGGGTGAAGCGATGGTTTTTTTCGTTTCTTATCGAGTTCACGAGCTTTGTTTTTTTGCTGTTTTTTGTACTGTTCGATGCCTTTTTGGATACCACGGGCTATCAATTTTGTCTGTTCCCGGGTTTGTCCCGGACGCTGTGTAGCTTTGGCAATTTTGTTTGCCTCATCACAAGTTTCAGGTGATGGGCGCTGGTGTTTTTGTTGCCTACTCATGGTGTCGTTGCAAGATAGAAAAGTTCGTTTTTTAATAATGCAATTAAAGGTAGTGCGGCACCTGTTTTCATTAGATGGACAGATGGCTTTATAAGCATAAGAAAAATATAATATTCTTTATAAAAATTAACCATCAACACAAAATAGGTGCAGCACTAGTCCTGGTTCTTTTTTGAATATTTTTTCAAGCGTCGGGCTACTTCCTCACGATTTCTCACGAGGCCGTATAGCCCAAACAATAAAATTGGCCAAAGCAGGAAGCCAGCAAGTTGCAGAATTTTAGTCCAGCTCATATCAGGTTCTCTTGTTTGTAGGAAAATTTAGCTGCGGATCAACGAATAATAACATTTTGTAATGATATACTTCGCACGGCCACCGTTGCAGTTTTTTATCGTTTTCTTTTGGCCGATAGCGCCGTTGCTTAAACAGTGACATAGATTGACTATGCGCCAGTTTCAGCGCCTTGCTCTCGGTCAAAAACAAGTGGCTATAAAATCCGCAACCGTAACTGCGTGAAGTAGAGTTCTTTGTCCGGCATTGCTGTGTTTTTTGAATTCAAATAGCTTAAAATACCGTTTTTTGGATGCGTAAAAGAGTGTATTGTCCGATAAAAAAAGAAAAAAGCATAGGAAAGAAGCATTTTTTCTTTTAAAATCCCCTGTTGCTTTTATGAATTATCACGTTGGTTCCCATGGATCTAAAATTTCTTGACTTTGAACAACCCATCGCAGAACTTGAAGCTAAAATTGAAGAACTTCGTAATGTGGAGTTTGATAATGATATTAATATTTCCGATGCTTTGAAGCAACTGGAAGATAAAAGTCAGGCTCTGACAGCAACGATTTTTTCCGATTTGTCCGATTGGCAGATTTCCCAGATATCCCGACATCCGGGACGGCCCTATACCTTGGACTACATAGAGCTCATGTTTACAGATTTTCATGAATTACATG
>JAJRSY010000149.1 GCA_024278565.1 Bacteroidota bacterium | reverse complement strand
ATCTCGTCGTTGGCTCGAAAGTGATTAGAGTTGATTGAATGACATTTTGGAATTGTTCTTTCTGTTCGTGACCAAGGTCACGCCTGCCTGCCGGCAGGCAGGAGTTCGAATCTCGTCGTTGGCTCGAAAGTGATTAGAGTTGATTGAATGACATTTTGGAATTGTTCTTTCTGTTCGTGACCAAGGTCACGCCTGCCTGCCGGCAGGCAGGAGTTCGAATCTCGTCGTTGGCTCAATGTTGAAATAATTTGTACACACACTAATATAAATATTAAGATTTAAATTCACTAAACATGGCAAAGGAAAAATTTGATCGTTCCAAACCGCACTTGAATATTGGTACAATTGGACACGTAGATCACGGAAAAACAACATTAACTGCTGCTATTACTACGGTATTGGCAAACGCAGGATTATCTGAAATGAGAAGCTTCGAATCAATCGATAACGCTCCTGAAGAAAAAGAAAGAGGTATTACTATTAATACATCGCATGTTGAATATTCAACTGCTAACCGTCACTATGCACACGTAGATTGCCCAGGTCACGCAGATTATGTTAAGAACATGGTAACGGGTGCTGCTCAAATGGACGGTGCTATTTTGGTGGTTGCTGCGACTGATGGCCCTATGCCACAAACTCGTGAGCACATCCTTTTGGGGCGTCAGGTAGGTATACCAAGAATGGTTGTTTTCATGAACAAGGTCGATATGGTTGATGACGATGAGCTTTTAGAGCTTGTTGAAATGGAGATTAGGGAATTGCTTTCTTTTTATGAGTACGATGGTGATAATGGGCCTGTAATTGCCGGTTCAGCACTAGGAGCATTGAACGGTGAGCAAAAATGGGTTGACACAGTTATGGAGTTAATGACCGCAGTTGATGAGTGGATCGAGCTGCCAATAAGAGATACTGAAAAAGATTTCTTAATGCCAGTTGAAGATGTATTTACGATTACAGGTCGTGGTACTGTTGCAACAGGTCGTATAGAAACTGGTATTGCCAATACAGGTGATGCGGTTGATATCATTGGTATGGGTGCTGAGAAATTGGCCTCTACGGTGACTGGTGTTGAAATGTTTCGTAAGATATTGGATAGAGGTGAAGCGGGCGATAACGTTGGTATCTTGTTAAGAGGTATCGAGAAGGCTGATATCAGTAGGGGCATGGTGATTTGTAAGCCAGGTTCTGTTAAGCCACATGCTAAGTTTGAAGCTGAGGTTTATATACTTAAGAAAGAAGAAGGTGGCCGTCATACACCGTTCCATAACAACTACCGTCCTCAGTTTTATGTACGAACCACAGATGTAACAGGTACAATCAATCTTCCTTCAGGGGTTGAAATGGTGATGCCTGGTGATAACCTTACTATAATAGTTGAGTTGTTGTCTCCTATCGCATTGAGTGAAGGACTTCGTTTTGCGATACGTGAAGGTGGCCGAACTGTAGGGGCGGGTCAGGTTACAAAGATTTTAGATTAATATAATAGTTCAAATGAATTTTATATGTAGTTAAGGTTAAGGTGTTCCGCTGAAAGCGGAATACCTTTACATATAAATACGGGTGTAGCTCAGTTGGTAGAGCACTGGTCTCCAAAACCAGGTGTCGGGAGTTCGAGTCTCTCCTCCCGTGCCAATTGAAATATTGAAAAGGTTATTTAAAAATCTTCAGTGCAGATATTAAAAACAGAAAAGTAATGTTGACGTATATAAAAGAATCGATTGAAGAGCTTAGAAATAATGTTACACTACCCCCCAAAGATGAGGCAGTGAACCTTATGGTAGTGGTAGCTGTTTTTTCCGTTTTGTTCGCCCTCGCAACTTGGGGGATCGATACCGTGTTCAGCAAATTGATAAAATTATATTTCAGTAAAGTACTAAACTAAGTCGTAGCCGTATGTCAGAAGTATTAGAGAAAAAATGGTATGTGGTTAGAGCGGTAAGTGGCCAAGAGAATAAAATCAAAGGGTACATTGAGAGCGAGGTGGCCAGACTTGGTTTTGCCGATTATTTAGAAGATATTTTAGTACCTACTGAAAAGGTGGTTCAGGTACGAAAGGGAAAGAAAGTAAACAAAGAGAAGGTTTATTTTCCTGGATATATAATGGTCAAGGCCAATTTGGGCGGTGAGATGATCCATATTATTCGTTCAATAACCAACGTGATCGGATTTTTAGGGGAAACCAAAGGAGGTGATCCCGTGCCGTTGCGAAAGGCGGAGGTGAACAGAATGTTGGGCAAAGTAGATGAGTTGGCAGTTAACATAGATACTGTGGCCATACCGTTTACTTTTGGTGAGACCGTAAAGGTTGTTGATGGTCCTTTTAATGGATTTAACGGAACTGTTGAAAAAATAAATGAAGAAAAACGCAAGCTTGAGGTCATGGTGAAGATTTTCGGAAGAAAAACACCTTTGGAACTCAGTTATATGCAAGTAGAAAAAGTATAATACCTGTCTTGACATTCTCTTGGACCGAATTGTGGTAAGCAGAAAAATTTAGGCAGTGGTCAAAAAGAAATTGTTACATATTTAAAAGTTGTGTTGCTTCCCATGAACACGCTTTCAATTTAATTTTAAACAATGGCAAAAGAAATAGGTAAAGTAGTCAAACTACAAGTTAGGGGAGGTGCAGCGAATCCGTCGCCACCGGTCGGACCCGCCTTAGGTGCTGCCGGCGTTAACATCATGGAGTTCTGTAAGCAGTTTAATGCTAGAACACAGGACAAACCGGGCAAAATATTGCCAGTTGTTATCACCGTTTATAAAGATAAGTCATTTGACTTTATCGTTAAAACACCACCAGCGGCAGTTCAGCTTATGGAAGCAGCCAAGATCAAGAAAGGGTCTGGTGAGCCCAACAGGGTAAAATCAGGTAATGTTACTTGGGACCAGGTCAAGAAAATAGCCGAAGACAAGATGGTCGATCTTAACGCCTTTACTGTAGAGTCTGCAATGAACATGGTTGCAGGAACGGCAAGATCTATGGGTCTTAAAGTAGCGGGCAAAAAGCCTTTTTAAAATATTAAAAGCAATTTAGATGGCAAAATTAACGAAAAACCAAAAAGAGGCCTGCGCCAAAATAGATAAAGACAAACTTTATTCTGTTGACGAGGCTTCTGCTTTGGTAAAAGAGATTACAAAGACAAAATTTGACGCATCAATTGATTTGGCGATTCGTCTGGGTGTTGATCCAAAAAAGGCAAATCAAATGGTTCGTGGAGTTGTGACACTACCCCACGGAACAGGAAAAGATGTTAAAGTTTTGGCTTTGGTGACCCCGGACAAAGAAGCTGAGGCAAAAGAAGCAGGAGCTGATTTTGTTGGGTTAGATGAGTATTTGGCTAAAATAAAGGGAGGTTGGACCGATGTTGATGTAATCATCACCATGCCTAGTGTTATGGGCAAACTGGGTCCTTTGGGTCGAGTTTTGGGACCTAGGGGTTTGATGCCCAACCCAAAGACCGGCACTGTTACTATGGATGTTGCCAAGGCGGTATCTGATGTAAAAGCAGGTAAAATCGACTTCAAAGTAGATAAGACAGGTATTGTGCATGCTGCTATTGGAAGAGCATCTTTCTCAGCCGATAAAATAGCGGGTAATGCAAAAGAGTTGTTGGATACTTTGAATAAATTGAAGCCCACTTCATCTAAAGGGGTGTACATGAAGAGTATTTTCATGTCAAGTACCATGAGCCCTAGTCTTCAATTAGATCCCAAAACAGTTTAATTAACTGGTAGTTCAAAATTTTAATTATGACAAGAGAAGAAAAATTAATCGTTATACAAGATTTAACTACGCAGTTGGCTGAAAATTCTACCATATATTTGGCAGATATATCAGGTTTGGATGCATCCAAGACCTCAGCTTTGAGAAGAGCGTGTTTTAAATCCAATATTAAACTTGCAGTAGTTAAGAACACATTGCTTGCAAAGGCAATGGAAGCTTCTGATAAAGAGTTCGGTGAACTTTCTGGAGTATTGAAAGGCAATACTTCTTTAATGTTCGCGGAGATTGGGAATGGCCCAGCAAAACTTATTAAGAATTTCAGAAAAAAATCTGAAAAGCCTCTGTTGAAAGGAGCCTTTGTGGAAGAGACAGTTTATATAGGTGATGAAAACCTAGATACCCTTGTTAGTATCAAGTCTAAAGAAGAAATGATTGGCGAAATTATTGGATTGTTGCAATCTCCTGCCAAGAATGTTATCTCAGGACTTAAATCGAGCAGTGGTAAACTCGCTGGTATTCTTAAAACATTATCAGAAAAGTAATACGTACGCACTAAAAACAATTATACTTTAAAATTTATTAAACGATAGAAAAATGGCAGATTTAAAAGATTTCGCAGAACAATTGGTTAACTTGACCGTAAAAGAGGTAAATGAGTTGGCTGGTATACTTAAAGATGAATATGGTATAGAGCCCGCTGCTGCTGCAGTGGCTGTTGCAGTAGGTGGTGCCGCCGCTGGTGGCGAGGCCGCTGAGGAAAAATCAGAATTCGATGTGATTCTGACGGCTGCAGGAGGTTCAAAATTAGCAGTAGTAAAACTGGTTAAGGAATTGACCGGTTTAGGATTGAAAGATGCTAAAGATATCGTTGATAGTGCACCAAAAGCCGTAAAGGAAGGTGTTTCTAAAGACGAAGCAGAAGGTATTAAAAAATCATTGGAAGAAGCAGGAGCAGAAGTTGAGCTTAAATAATAGCAGCGACCATAGCAATTTTGGTTTAGGTCTTTTCGCATTTTGTGATTAGACCTAAACCTATTTATAGATAACGTGTATGTATATGCTGGCATATGCGATGAAGGTAAAGCATTTTTTGTATTCACGATTATTAATACCGTCCGTAGATGTTCACAAATCAGACTGAAAGAATAAGTTTTGCTACCGCTAAGAACACACCGGAGTATCCGGATTTCTTGGACATTCAGATTAAGTCGTTTCAAGACTTTTTTCAACTTGAAACAAAATCCGATGAAAGGGGCGATGAAGGATTGTACAACACCTTTCAAGAAAATTTTCCAATTACCGATACACGTAATCAGTTCGTACTGGAATTTCTTGATTACTTTATAGATCCACCTCGATATTCCATTCAAGAGTGTATAGAGCGTGGGCTTACCTATAGTGTTCCACTAAAGGCAAGGTTGAAATTGTATTGTACCGATCCAGAGCACGAAGATTTTGAAACCATAGTTCAAGATGTATATTTAGGTACGATACCTTATATGACACCTAGTGGAACTTTTGTGATAAATGGCGCTGAACGTGTCGTTGTTTCACAGTTGCACCGTTCGCCCGGTGTGTTCTTCGGACAATCTTTTCATGCGAACGGCACAAAATTGTATTCTGCCCGCGTAATACCCTTCAAAGGTTCTTGGATTGAATTTGCTACTGATATCAATGGGGTAATGTACGCCTATATTGATAGGAAGAAAAAATTACCTGTAACCACGCTGTTTAGGGCAATCGGTTTTGAACGTGATAAAGATATTCTTGAGATTTTTGATTTGTCGGAAGAAGTGAAAGTTTCAAAGGCAGGTTTGAAAAAGGTCTTGGGCCGCAAGTTGGCCGCTAGGGTTTTGAACACCTGGCACGAAGATTTTGTTGATGAAGACACCGGTGAAGTGGTGTCAATAGAAAGAAATGAAATCATTTTGGATCGTGATACGGTCCTAGAGAAAGATCACATTGAGCAGATTATGGAAGCCGATGTCAAGACCGTTCTTTTACATAAAGAGAACCACGCACAGTCTGACTACGCAATAATCCATAATACCTTACAGAAAGATCCAACGAACTCTGAAAAAGAGGCAGTTGAACATATTTACCGTCAACTACGTAACGCTGAACCGCCAGATGAGGAAACGGCACGTGGTATTATCGATAAATTATTCTTCTCTGAGCAACGTTACAACCTAGGTGAGGTCGGGCGTTATAGAATGAACAAAAAATTGCAGTTGGATATTGGAATGGACAAGCAGGTATTGACCAAAGAAGATATCATTACCATTATAAAATATTTGATTGAGCTCATTAACTCTAAAGCAGAGATTGATGATATCGACCACCTTTCAAACAGGCGTGTAAGAACTGTAGGTGAACAATTATCATCGCAATTCGGCGTAGGTTTAGCACGTATGGCAAGAACGATTCGTGAGCGTATGAACGTGCGTGATAATGAGGTATTTACTCCTATTGATTTGATCAATGCGAAGACTTTGTCGTCGGTGATCAATTCATTTTTTGGTACAAACCAGTTGTCTCAGTTCATGGATCAAACAAACCCTTTGGCAGAGATAACGCACAAAAGAAGATTATCAGCCCTAGGGCCTGGAGGTCTTTCTAGAGAAAGAGCAGGTTTCGAAGTACGTGATGTTCATTATACACACTACGGAAGGCTTTGCCCGATAGAAACCCCTGAAGGACCAAATATTGGTTTGATTTCGTCGTTGGCAGTATTTTCAAAGGTAAATCCAATGGGGTTTTTGGAAACCCCATACCGAAAAGTTGTTAAGTCGAAAGTAAACACAAAGGAATTTGTTTATCTGAGTGCTGAAGAGGAAGAGGGTATGAAAATCGCCCAAGCCAATATTCCACTTAAAGATAATGGTTTAATAGATAGTGAAAAAGTTATTGTCAGGGAAGAAGGGGATTTTCCGGTTGTTGACCCATCTGAAATTAATTATACCGATGTAGCTCCAAACCAGATAGCATCCATTTCCGCTTCACTGATTCCGTTCTTAGAGCATGATGATGCGAACCGAGCCCTGATGGGATCGAACATGATGCGGCAAGCTGTTCCTTTATTACGGCCACAAGCCCCCATCGTTGGTACTGGCTTAGAGCGTAGGGTTGCTTCTGATTCAAGGGTATTGATCAATGCCGAAGGTGATGGGACTGTTGAATATGTTGATTCCCAAAAAATCACGATTAAGTATAAGAGAAGCGAGGCTGAACGTTTGGTAAGTTTTGAAAAGGACTCTAAGAGTTACAACCTAGTGAAGTTCAGAAAAACAAACCAAGGTACAAATATCAATTTGAAGCCTATTGTCAAAAAAGGGGATAAAGTTAAAAAAGGGCAGGTGCTTTGTGAAGGATATGCTACTGAAAAAGGAGAATTGGCATTGGGTAGAAACCTTACCGTTGCCTTTATGCCTTGGAAAGGATATAATTTTGAAGATGCTATCGTAATTTCTGAAAAAGTAGTTCGTGAAGATATTTTCACCTCGATTCATGTAGATGAGTACTCATTAGAAGTGCGTGATACTAAATTGGGTGTAGAAGAACTCACGCACGATATACCAAATGTTTCAGAAGAAGCTACCAAGGATCTTGATGAAAACGGAATGATTCGCATTGGTGCAGAGGTCAAGCCTGGTGATATTTTGATTGGTAAGATTACCCCAAAAGGAGAATCAGACCCAACACCCGAAGAAAAGTTGCTTCGTGCCATTTTTGGTGACAAGGCCGGTGATGTGAAAGATGCCTCTTTGAAAGCCTCGCCTTCATTGAGGGGTGTAGTTATCGAAAAGAAGTTATTTTCTCGTTCGGTAAAGGACAAGAGAAAGCGTTCTGAAGATAAAGAAGCCATTTCTAATTTAGAGATGGAGTATGAACTAAAGTTCGAACAACTAAAAGAAGTGCTGGTCGAGAAATTGTTCACCATTATCAATGGTAAGACATCACAAGGCGTATTGAACGATTTAGGTGAAGAAGTTTTACCAAAAGGTAAAAAATACAGCATGAAAATGCTGAACGCAGTTGATGATTTTGCGCATTTGATAGGTGGAGTGTGGACGGTGGATAAAGAAACCAATGCTTTGGTAGCTGACTTGCTGCACAATTACAAGATAAAGTTGAACGATCTTCAAGGTAACCTGAGAAGAGATAAGTTTACGATATCAGTAGGTGATGAACTACCTGCCGGAATCATGAAATTGGCCAAGGTATATGTTGCCAAAAAACGTAAACTAAAGGTAGGTGATAAGATGGCGGGCCGTCACGGTAACAAAGGTATTGTTTCTCGTATTGTACGTCAAGAAGACATGCCTTTCTTAGAAGACGGTACTCCCGTTGATATTGTATTGAACCCATTGGGTGTACCATCACGTATGAACATCGGTCAGATTTATGAAACTGTTCTAGGTTGGGCAGGCCTTAAGTTGGGCAAGAAATTTGGTACGCCAATTTTTGATGGGGCTACTTTGGATCAAATTAATGAATATACTGATGAGGCCGGTATTCCAAGATTTGGCCATACCTACCTTTACGATGGTGGAACCGGTCAACGTTTTGATCAACCCGCAACCGTGGGTGTCATTTATATGTTGAAACTGGGTCATATGGTTGACGATAAGATGCACGCGCGTTCAATAGGACCGTACTCTTTGATAACCCAACAACCATTAGGTGGTAAGGCCCAATTTGGTGGCCAACGTTTTGGAGAGATGGAAGTATGGGCTCTAGAGGCCTATGGTGCATCTGCAACATTGAGAGAAATACTGACGGTCAAGTCTGATGATGTTATTGGTAGGGCAAAAACCTACGAAGCCATTGTCAAAGGTGAGACCATGCCAGAACCAGGATTGCCGGAATCTTTCAACGTATTGATGCACGAACTTAAAGGTTTGGGCTTGGATATCAGATTGGAAGAAAATTAGTAGAAGGTTTTGAAGACTATTTAGAAAACACATTTTAATCATTATCACCATATAATTATGGCAAGAATACACGATAATTTACCGCAAAAAAGGTTTGACAAAATTTCTATCGGATTGGCTTCGCCAGAAGCAATATTGGCAGAGTCGAGAGGGGAAGTTTTAAAACCTGAAACAATTAATTATAGAACACACAAGCCAGAACGTGACGGACTTTTCTGTGAACGTATCTTTGGTCCCGTTAAGGATTATGAGTGTGCCTGTGGGAAGTACAAACGTATACGTTATCGAGGTATAGTATGTGATCGATGTGGTGTTGAGGTAACCGAGAAGAAAGTACGTAGAGATAGAGTAGGGCATATCAATTTGGTGGTGCCAGTAGCCCATATCTGGTATTTTCGTTCGTTGCCAAATAAAATAGGATATCTGTTGGGGCTTCCTTCAAAGAAGTTAGATATGATTATCTACTATGAACGTTACGTAGTGATTCAGCCAGGTATTGCAAAAGGACCGGAAGGAGAAGAGGTCACTAAATTAGATTTCTTGACCGAAGAAGAGTATTTAGATATCTTAGAGAACATACCACCAGAAAATCAATATTTAGATGATACCGACCCCAACAAGTTTATAGCCAAAATGGGTGCGGAGTGTTTGATAGACCTTCTGTCTAGAATAGATCTCAAAGAATTATCATATGACCTAAGGCATAAAGCAAATACAGAAACCTCAAAACAGCGTAAAACTGAAGCGTTAAAACGTCTTCAAGTGGTCGAAGCATTACGTGAGTCTCAAGAAAATAGAGACAATAGACCAGAGTGGATGATAATGAAGGTTGTGCCAGTGATTCCGCCGGAACTTCGTCCGCTGGTGCCGTTAGATGGTGGGCGTTTCGCTACATCAGATTTAAATGACCTTTACAGAAGGGTTATTATACGTAACAATCGTTTAAAGCGATTGGTAGAAATCAAGGCTCCTGAGGTTATCCTTAGAAATGAGAAACGTATGCTTCAAGAAGCTGTCGATTCTTTATTTGATAATACCCGTAAGGCATCGGCAGTTAAAACAGAATCGAACCGACCACTGAAATCACTTTCAGATTCCTTAAAAGGCAAGCAAGGTCGTTTTCGTCAAAACTTGTTGGGTAAACGTGTTGATTATTCGGCTCGTTCTGTGATTGTCGTAGGTCCAGAAATGAAGTTGTTCGAATGTGGACTTCCAAAAGACATGGCTGCTGAGTTGTACAAACCATTTGTAATACGTAAGTTGATTGAACGTGGTATTGTAAAGACGGTGAAATCTGCCAAGAAAATAATAGACAAAAAAGAACCTGTAGTATGGGATATTCTTGAAAATGTATTGAAAGGGCACCCGGTACTCTTGAACCGTGCACCTACACTGCACCGTTTAGGTATTCAGGCGTTCCAACCCAAACTGATAGAAGGTAAGGCAATTCGACTGCACCCGTTGGTTTGTACCGCCTTTAATGCTGATTTTGATGGTGATCAAATGGCAGTACACCTTCCATTGGGCCCCGAGGCTATTTTGGAAGCTCAATTGCTCATGTTGGCATCGCATAATATATTGAACCCAGCAAATGGTTCGCCTATAACCGTACCATCACAAGATATGGTTTTGGGGCTATATTATATGACCAAAGAAAGAAAATCAACTCCAGAAGTGCCTATTTTAGGGGAAGGCTTGACCTTCTATTCAGCTTCAGAAGTTGAGATCGCTTTCAACGAGGGCATGATAAGCCTTAATGCTGGTATTAAGGTAAGGGCCAAAGACTTCAATGATGAAGGGGAGTTGGTGTATAAAATCATACCCACCACGGTCGGTAGGGTTTTGTTCAATAAGGAAGTACCAGAGACAGCCGGATATATCAATGATGTTTTGAACAAAAAATCATTACGTGATATCATCGGTGATATATTACGTGTAACCGATGTGCCTACAACAGGTGAGTTTTTAGATAAAATTAAGACCTTGGGTTACGAATTTGCCTTCAAGGGCGGATTGTCATTTAGCTTGGGTGATATTATTATTCCACCAGAAAAGCATGAAATGATTGCCGATGCCAATAGTCAGGTTGATGGTATTATGGCCAATTATAATATGGGGCTTATTACCAATAACGAGCGTTACAATCAGGTGATTGATGTTTGGACCTCTACCAACGCTAATTTGACCGAGTTGGCCATGAAGCGTATTAGTGAAGATCAGCAAGGATTCAATTCGGTATATATGATGTTAGATTCTGGGGCAAGGGGTTCTAAGGAGCAGATTCGCCAATTGACAGGAATGCGTGGGTTGATGGCCAAGCCAAAGAAATCAACGGCAGGAGGCGGTGAAATTATCGAAAACCCGATTCTTTCGAACTTTAAGGAAGGCCTGTCGATTTTAGAATACTTTATTTCAACCCACGGTGCACGTAAGGGTCTGGCCGATACAGCATTGAAAACTGCAGATGCAGGTTATCTGACACGGCGTTTGGTAGATGTATCGCAAGATGTTATTGTAAATATAGAAGATTGTGAAACCTTAAGGGGGGTAACGGTACGGCCTTTAAAGAAAAACGAAGAGATTGTTGAGTCTTTAGGTGAACGTATTTTGGGAAGGGTATCATTGCATGACCTATATAACCCAATGAACGAAGAGTTACTGCTTGCGGCGGGTCAAGAGATTCTGGAGGAGGATGTCAAGAAAATAGAAGCATCACCGATCGATAGGGTTGAAGTGCGTTCGGCGCTTACCTGTGAAGCTCCAAAAGGTATTTGTGCCAAATGTTATGGTAGAAACCTTGCAACCAATAAAATGGTTCAAAGAGGGGAAGCTGTCGGGGTTGTAGCAGCACAATCAATTGGAGAGCCCGGTACTCAGTTGACTCTACGAACTTTCCATGTGGGTGGTATCGCAGGTAACATTTCTGAAGAGAATAAACTGGCTGTTAAATTTGCTGGTGTTGCAGAAATTGAGGATTTGAGAACCGTTACAGGTGAAGATAGTGATGGTAAAAAAGCAGAAATTGTCATCTCAAGAACCTCTGAGGTTAAGATAGTTGATACGAAGACCGGTATCACCCTAAGTACCAACAATATACCTTACGGTTCGCAAATATTTATTAAGAACGGTGCAAAGCTATCTGAAGGTGATGTAATCTGTTCTTGGGATCCGTATAATGGTGTTATTGTATCAGAATTCCCAGGTAAGATTGTTTATGAGAGTATAGAAAAAGGGCTTACTTATCAAGTTGAAATTGATGAACAGACCGGTTTTCAAGAAAAGGTTATTTCAGATTCCAGAAATAAAAAAATGATACCGACCCTATTGATCATGAATTCCAAGAATGAGGTTTTACGTTCGTATAACCTTCCTGTTGGTTCGCATCTTATGGTTGATGACGGTGATAAGATCAAAGAAGGTAAAATTTTGGTAAAAATACCTCGTAAGTCGGCCAAATCGGGTGATATTACGGGTGGTCTTCCTAGGGTAACTGAACTTTTCGAAGCACGTAACCCATCAAATCCGGCAGTAGTATCTGAGATTGATGGTGTTGTTTCTTTTGGTAAGATAAAAAGAGGTAACCGTGAAATTATTATTGAACCAAAATTCGGTGAGATTAAGAAGTATTTGGTGAAATTATCTAATCAGATTCTAGTACAGGAAAATGATTATGTTCGTTCGGGTATGCCATTGTCTGATGGATCTATTACCCCAGAAGATATTCTTGCAATTAAAGGACCATCTGCTGTTCAACAGTATTTGGTAAATGAGGTGCAAGAGGTTTATCGTCTTCAAGGTGTAAAAATCAACGACAAACATTTTGAAGTTGTTGTAAGACAGATGATGCGTAAAGTTCGTATTCAAGATCCGGGAGATTCAATTTTCTTAGAAAACCAATTGATTCACAAAGATGATTTTATACGTGAGAACGATGAAATATACGGTAAGAAAGTAGTTGAAGATGCCGGCGAATCTGAAAACTTCAAAGCGGGTCAAATTATTACCTCACGTGAACTTCGTGATGAGAATTCGATTTTGAAACGCTCTGATAAAAATTTGGTTACCGCTAAAGATGCGATTGCCGCTACGGCAACCCCGATACTTCAAGGTATTACTAGGGCATCGTTACAGACCAAATCGTTTATATCCGCAGCGTCGTTCCAAGAAACTACGAAAGTATTGAACGAAGCAGCTGTTAGTGGTAAGGTAGATACTTTGGAAGGCTTGAAGGAGAATGTCATTGTTGGTCATAAGATTCCAGCTGGTACGGGAATGAGGGACTATGATTCGATTATTGTCGGATCCAAAGAGGAGTACGATGAAATCATGGCGCGTAAAGAAGCATTGAAATTTTAAACAACAAACCCTCGATAGCTTACATATCGAGGGTTATTTTTTTGTAGCTATGGGTAAAAAAGAACAGAAACAAAACCAGATTAATATTGAGCTTGATGAAAAAATAGCTGAGGGTATTTATTCGAATCTGGCCATTATCAATCATTCGGTCTCCGAATTTGTAGTTGATTTTATCAGTATGATGCCCGGTACGCCCAAGGCCAAGGTCAAGAGTAGAATAGTTTTGACGCCCCAACATGCAAAGAAGTTCTTAAAGGCGTTGAGTGATAATGTACATCGCTTTGAAAAAGCGCATGGTGCCATTAAAGATTATGAACAACCCTCTATTCCTATGAATTTTGGGCCAACAGGCGAGGCTTAAGCCAAATCATAATACTGGTGTCAATCAAACTCTGAAGTGAAATGCATTTTTACAGAGGGGTATTTTTGTTGGGTCATCTGTAATGAAAATTGTGAATCGGCCAAAACACCAACTGCCCTCTTTTGTCTTTCGCTAAAAACCGTTGCTTCACTCTTTTAAATTCACTGAATTCCTCGTTTTTCGAATCCTCTGGTTCGACCCAACAAGCCTTATGCACAGGAAAGTTCTCATAAGTGCATTTTGCCCCATATTCATGTTCTAGACGGTATTGAATTACCTCAAATTGAAGAGCTCCTACCGTACCTATTACTTTTCTACCGTTCATTTCAAGAGTGAAAAGTTGTGCCACACCCTCATCCATTAATTGATCTATACCTTTATAGAGTTGTTTTGACTTCATGGGGTCGGCATTGTTGATATATCTGAAATGTTCAGGAGAAAAACTGGGTATTCCCTTGTAATTCAGTTGTTCGCCCTCGGTCAATGTGTCGCCGATCTTAAAACTCCCCGTGTCATGTAGCCCAACTATATCCCCTGGGTATGAAATATCAACTATCTGCTTTTTTGCCGCAAAAAAGGCGTTCGGACTTGAGAATTTCATTTTTTTATTATGTCGAACATGTAAATAGGGCTTGTTTCTTTCAAAAGTTCCCGAAACTATTTTTACAAACGCCAATCGATCACGATGTTTTGGGTCCATGTTCGCATGAATTTTAAAGACAAATCCGGTCAGTTCTGCTTCATTTGCCTCCACCAGACGTTCCTCTGCCATTTTGGGTCTTGGTGATGGTGCTATCTCTATAAAACAATCCAATAACTCACGAACGCCAAAATTGTTAAGTGCCGATCCGAAGAAGACAGGTTGCTGCTTGCCACTCAAATAACCTTCTTTATTGAACTTTGGGTAGACGCCATTTACAAGCTCCAGATCTTCCCTAAGGGTTTCCGCGGCCTTCGTGCCAATTATGTTTTCCAATTCTTGATTTTCAATGGTGCCAAAGGCTATGGTTTCTTCAATGTTTTTTTTACTATCGCCACTAAAAAGGTTGATGTTCTTTTCGTAAATATTATAGATGCCCTTAAAATCATAGCCCATACCAATAGGAAAACTCAAGGGGGTAACAGAGAGCCCCAATTTTTGCTCAAGTTCATCCAACAGGTCGAAAGCATCCCTGCCTTCTCGATCCAACTTGTTGATGAACACGATAATTGGTATGTTTCGCATTCTACATACTTCCACCAATTTTTCAGTCTGTTCTTCTACGCCTTTGGCAACATCTATTACGACGATTACGCTATCTACAGCGGTTAAGGTTCGAAAAGTATCCTCCGCAAAATCTTTGTGCCCTGGGGTGTCGAGAATATTTATTTTCTTGTCCTTATATATAAAGGCAAGTACAGAGGTTGCTACAGAGATGCCACGCTGTCTTTCAATTTCCATGAAATCGCTGGTAGCCGTCTTCTTTATTTTATTGTTTTTAACAGCACCTGCCTCTTGTATCGCACCACCGAATAAAAGTAGTTTTTCGGTAAGGGTGGTTTTGCCAGCATCTGGGTGCGATATGATTCCAAATGTTCTGCGTCTTGCAATTTCTTCTATAAAGCCCATTTAAAAAATTTCGACAAAAATAAGATAATTAACACTAGATGGATCTTGTTGAATCAGTAATTGTTTGGTATAACTAGAATTCAAACCCTTGTTGATACTGTTTCATCTGAATAGAATACAAGTGGTAGTAAGTCGATTAAATATGGTTTTTATCGATACTTAAAAATTGAAATGATCTATTTTGCTATTAGCAACGTATTTAGTGAAGTGTTTAATTACCCTTTTAACGAATAAACGTGTTTTTCAAGGATGTTTGATAATTAATGGGTTCTAAAGAATTTGAAGATTGAAATATTAGACATATCTTGCGTCGATAATTGTATAAGAAGTCCCACGTCTTATCTAGTAATACTTGATTTAGTGCCATGGTGATTGGTAAACCTTAAAATTACTGACACTTATGGAAGTTATTACATTAAACGTTTTACAAAAGACGGAAACGAAACCGCATAGCATCTTTCTGTTGCTTATAAGTATTCTTTTTTCTTTATGTTCAGTATGGGGCAATGACCCTAAACCAATGGTTGATGATAGCGAGGCGACCATGTACAACTCTGAATGTACCCTTTTGGCGGTAAGCGAGATTCTAGGGTCAGATTTCGGGTTTCCGAACGGAGTTACAGATGGTAGTTTATCTGCCGAAAATGTTGACCTGAGCGCTAAATGGGGTCTGCCTGCGGGTAGCATTTTGGTAAGTGTTACTGGAGCCAGCACAAAAAGTTTTGGCGGTCTTTTTGAGGTCAATAACGGAGTGCCGGTGACCTTTACATTTTCAGGTACCGTACCAGTTAAGTCTATTGTTGAGCATTCATCTGCTGTAGATGCCATGCACAAAGATGGTATTATTGCCTTAGATAATTCGAGTTACGTTTTGCAAACGGTTCTTCCTGTAGGTGTGGTTTCTGGTAATATGGCTAATGATTATTTTGTTGAAAACACGACAGCTTCATCAATTACTGGACCCGAAAGGTATGTGTGGGAATCACAGTCAGAGGTTGCCCAAGTACAGTTCTATACTACATCAGAAAGGCTTATCAATGGTATCAGGCTTAGATTACAGCCGGTTGTTTGTCCTGACACCGATGGTGATGGCGTACCCGACACGGCTGATCTCGATGACGACAACGATGGTATTTTAGACACGGTTGAAGACCCGAACCTTGATGGTGACAACGACCCGATGACCGATCCTTTGGATAGTGATGGTGACGGCGTTCCGGACCATTTAGATATTGATGCCGACAATGATGGCATACCCGATAACGTAGAGGCCCAGACCACTGCGGGCTATATAGCACCGAACGAAGATGATGCGGCGACCTATGCAGAAAATAATGGTCTGAACTCGGCCTACCTTCCCGATGGGCTTACCCCCGAGAACCATGACGGAGAGGACAACCCTGATTATATTGATTTAGACAGTGATAACGATACAGTACCTGATAACAACGAAGGCAATGACTTTAATTTCGATGGCATCCCAGACCAAGCCTTTACGGGTGTTGATACCGATGGCGATGGCCTTGACGATGGTTACGAGGGCAGTGATGTGAACGATGGCTTTGATGTGAACGATGAGATCAACGACCCTGCGAACGACCTTCCCGATACCGATGGTACCGAAGATGTGAACTACAGGGATCTT